>JAHEXM010000027.1 GCA_023252115.1 Micrococcales bacterium
ATTGCCAACATCGAGACGACGGCTACAGCCGCCCAGGCCCAGGTCAGAGTTCCGGAATAGTGACACAGGTAGCCAGAGACAACTTCGACGATCAAGGCGACGGCCAACATGAAGGGCCAGACGCGCCGAGGTGAACGCGCAAGCATCGCGACGCCGAATCCCAAGGCAAGGTCCAGCGGCGAGAGGTACTGGGGACCGGTTACCCAGAAACTTTCGGCAGCTCGCAAAAGGGTATAGCCGATAGTGAAGGCGACAAACCAAGTCGTCGGCGAATGTGCGCGCAGGGACGATTCCCCGAGGTATCGCCAGCTATTTCGCGCCACGCAATGAGACTAAACCGCGATGACTACTCTGCGCATTGGCTCAGCGAGCCCGTGACTCAACCGTTCGGTTGAGATCTGTCGTCAGCGCCGTGCGAAACAGCTAGTCGTAACGGCTTGTCGCCATCGCCGCTGGCGACGGTTTCGACAATCGAACGAGCCACATCTTGGGCAGTCAGACCAATTTCAGCGAGGATCTCGCCTCGTTTTCCATGATCAAGAAACGCGCCCGGCAGGCCAATGTCTCGAGTAGGAACATCAATCCCAGCATCACGAAGGGCTTGCGAGATTTGACTTCCGACTCCCCCGGCCCTGGTGTTGTCCTCAACCGTCACGACCAATCCAAAGCCCGCGGCCAGATCAGTCAATCCGTCCGGCACCGGCTTGATCCATTTCGGATCGACCACGGTGACACCGACGCCCTGGGCCTGCGCTCGGGTGGCGACTTCCACTCCTAGTTCAGCCATCACGCCCACTGCCACCAACAAGACGTCGCTGCGCTGGGATTGATGTAGAACGTCAATTTCGCCCACGGTCGCGACAGCAGGAATATCGACTGGCACGGCGCCTTTCGGGAAGCGGATCGCACTGGGTGCATCGGTGATGGCAACGGATTCGCCAAGTAATTCGCGTAGACGTTGACCATCGCGCGGTGCAGCCACATGAATCCCCGGAACCACGCCCAAAATCGACATGTCCCACATGCCATGGTGACTCGCACCGTCATCGCCAGTAATGCCAGCACGATCGAGAACAAAAGTCACGCCTGCTTTATGCAACGCAGCATCCATCAACACTTGGTCGAAAGCGCGACTGAGGAACGTCGAATACAGCGCCACCACTGGATGAAGTCCAGCGAAAGCCATTCCAGTCGCCGAAGTAACAGCGTGTTGCTCAGCAATTCCCACGTCAAATGTCCGCTGCGGAAAAGCTTCAGCAAATTCGGTCAACCCCGTCGGTGCCAGCATTGCTGCAGTTATCGCCACGATTCGTTCGTCCGCGCGACCGAGGGTCACGAGTTCATCGGCAAACACCGATGTCCACGAAGCACCACCGGCGACCTTCGGTTGACCAGTATCGGGATCAATAACACCGACACCGTGAAAACGATCCGCTTCATCAAGTTCGGCCGGACGATAGCCGCGTCCCTTTTCAGTAATTGCGTGCACGATGACGGGACCAGGAAAAGCCTTTGCACGTTCCAATGCAAAACGCAGCGCATCGAGATCATGACCATCGACCGGACCGACGTATTTGAGTCCAAGGTCTTCGAACATTCCTTGCGGCGCCACGATGTCTTTGACGCCCTTCTTGAGTCCGTGCAAAGTCTCGTATGCAGGTTGCCCCAACAGCGGCGTCCTGTTCAGCACACGCTTACCCCAAGACAAGAAGCGCTCGTATCCGCCGGTGGTTCGCAGTGTTGACAAGTGATGCGCGACGCCGCCAATCGTTGGTGCGTAGGACCGCTCGTTGTCATTGACCACGATGATGACTTGACGGTCGCTGCCAGCAATGTTGTTCAGCGCTTCCCAGGCCATACCGCCGGTGAGTGCACCATCGCCAACGACCGCAACGACGTGACGCCCGTCAACAGCGTCACCATGCAGCGCTAGCTGATTCTGCAAAGCCCACGCTTTGGCAATTCCGTCTGCATATCCCAGCGATGTCGAGGCGTGAGAGTTTTCGACAACGTCATGTTCGCTCTCTTGCCGCGACGGATACCCCGACAGCCCGCCAGCTTGGCGAAGCGAATCAAACGATTCGCGGCGGCCGGTCAAAATCTTGTGCACGTAGGACTGGTGACCCGTGTCCCACACAATCAAGTCGTCTGGCGAATCGAAAACGAGATGCAGGCCGAGCGATAGTTCGACCACGCCGAGGTTGGGGCCGAGATGACCGCCCGTTTTAGCGACTTTGTCGACCAGAAAGACCCGAATTTCGGCGGCAAGGTCACGAAGCTGTTCTGGAGAAAGACTATCCAGATCACTGGGGTCATTGATGGTGTCGAGAAGACCCATACCTACCCCAGTCGCCGGTCAGCTGCGAGCGCAGCCGAGCCCTTCAATTGTGTGCCCTTTGAGTGTAGGCGCACTAGGTGAGCAAGGAACGGAGGACGTACTGCAAGATGCCGCCATTGCGGTAGTAATCCGCTTCACCGGGAGTATCGATTCGAACAACTGCGTCGATCGTTTTGCTGCTGCCGTCAGGCGAAACCGCGGTCACAGTCGCCGTTTGCGGGGTGGAGCCATTGTTGAGCTCAGTTATTCCAGCAATGGAGATCGTTTCTTCGCCAGTAAGACCAAGCGAATCGGCGGTCTCGCCAGCCGGGAACTGCAACGGCAGCACGCCCATACCGATCAAGTTGGAACGATGAATTCGTTCATAGGACTCGGCGATTACTGCCCTGACGCCAAGTTGGGCAGTTCCCTTCGCCGCCCAATCGCGCGATGACCCGGAACCGTATTCCTTGCCAGCCAACACCACGAGCGGAATACCTTGCACGGCGTATGACTGTGCTGCGTCATAGATGCTGATTGCCTCAGCTCCACTTGCGGTGAGGTCGCGGGTGAAGCCACCTTCAACTCCGGGCACGAGTTGGTTGCGCAACCGGATGTTCGCGAATGTTCCACGGATCATGACTTCGTGATTGCCGCGCCGCGAACCGTATGAGTTGAAGTCTTTACCTGCCACTCCATGTTCGGACAAGTACCTTCCCGCCGGACTATCTGCCTTGATATTGCCAGCAGGCGAGATGTGGTCGGTGGTTACCGAATCGCCAAGCTTGGCGAGCACCCGCGCACCGACAATGTCGACGACCGGTGATGGCTCGCGGTTCATCCCCTCGAAATACGGAGGCTTGCGCACATATGTTGAATCGGGATCCCAGTCGAACGTGTTACCGGTCGGAGTCTCCAGTGCACGCCACCGATCGTCGCCAGCAAAGACGTCTGCATAGCGACTGCGGAACATTTCGGGATCGATTGCCATGTCTTCAACGGCCTGGATCTCGGCCGTCGTCGGCCAGATATCGCGCAGATACACCGGATTGTTGTCGGGGTCGTACCCGATCGCGTCATTGACCAGGTCGATGTCCATCGTTCCGGCAATCGCATACGCCACAACCAGCGGTGGAGATGCCAGGTAGTTCATCTTGACGTCGGGATTGATGCGACCTTCGAAGTTGCGGTTGCCACTCAGTACTGACACAACGGCAAGATCGGACTTATTGACAGCAGCCGAGATTTCGTCAGGAAGCGGACCGGAGTTTCCGATGCAGGTCGTGCAGCCATAGCCGACCAGATCGAAACCCAATTTCTCCAAGTACGGCGTAAGACCGGACTTGTCGTAATAGTCGGTCACCACTTGTGATCCTGGCGCCAATGTCGTTTTGACCCACGGCTTGCTGACGAGTCCTCGTTCGACTGCCTTCTTGGCCAGCAGCGCTGCCCCCAACATCACGGTCGGGTTCGATGTGTTGGTGCACGAAGTAATTGCTGCGATGACAACTGCGCCGTGATCGAGCACGACTTGAGTTCCATCAGCAAGCGTCGTCGGTGTTTGGGCGTTTGGTCGGTCGGTCGCCAAGTGGGCGGGAACTGAATGCTCCGCCGGATCATCACGATCAACTGCCGGGCTGTCAGACGCAGGGAATGATTCGTCTTCTGCTTCTTCGGTGGCATCGATGTGATCGGCTGCGCCGGATGAACCGGATGCGTAGTCGTTGAGTGCACCACGGAACGCTGACTTACTTTCCGACAACAGCACACGGTCCTGCGGTCGCTTCGGTCCGGCAAGCGATGGAACGACCGCCCCGAGGTCGAGTTCAAGGTATTCCGAGTAAGTGGCCGCATGACTCGGGTCATGCCAGAGGCCTTGCTCTTTGGTGTAAGCCTCGACCAACGCTATTTCGTCTTCGCTGCGACCGGTGAGTCGCAAGTAGTGGATGGTCTCGGCATCGATGGGGAAGATCGCGGCTGTTGAGCCATACTCCGGGCTCATGTTGCCGATCGTTGCGCGGTTCGCAAGCGGTACCGCGGCGACACCGTCACCGTAAAACTCGACAAACTTTCCGACGACGCCGTGATCCCGCAACAGTTCAGTGATGGTGAGTACGAGGTCAGTTGCAGTCGCGCCTTCTGGTAGCGAACCGGTCAATTTGAAACCAACCACTCGCGGAATCAACATCGAGACTGGCTGACCGAGCATCGCTGCTTCGGCTTCGATACCGCCGACTCCCCAACCAAGAACGCCGAGCCCATTCACCATGGTTGTGTGCGAATCGGTTCCCACACAGGTGTCGGGGTATGCCTGGCCATTGCGCGTCATGACGACCCGTGCCAGGTGTTCGATGTTGACCTGGTGCACGATTCCGGTGCCCGGAGGCACCACCTTGAATTCATCAAATGCGCCTTGACCCCAGCGCAGGAATTGGTATCGCTCGCGGTTGCGGTCGTACTCGAGTGCCACGTTGAGGTTCATCGAATTACGGGCACCGAAATGGTCAGCGATAACCGAGTGGTCGATCACTAATTCAGCGGGAGCAAGTGGATTGATCTTTGCTGGGTCGCCACCGAGGTCCACCACCGCTTCGCGCATCGTCGCAAGGTCGACTACACAAGGAACCCCGGTGAAGTCCTGCATGATGACTCGGGCCGGGCTGAACTGGATCTCTTCGCTTGGTTCGCCTGTTGCATCCCAAGAACCCAGCGCAGATATGTCTTCGGCGTTGACATTGGCGCCGTCCTCAGTCCGAAGCAGGTTTTCGAGCAAGACCTTGTGCGTGAAAGGAAGCTTTTGCGCTCCCTCGACGGCCGAAACCCGAAATATCTCGTGTGATGAACCACCGACTTGCAGCGATGCCTTGGAATCGAAACTGTTCACACTGGCCATTTGTCCTCCTGCGACGTCGGGTCACACTACCGATAAATCAAAGTATCTTGACATCAAGATACTTTACTCGGGGTTAAGAGGGCAACACACTCGACATGTTTGGTCATGGGAAACAGATCAAAGGCCGCAATCTTGCTTACGGAGTAGCCGTGTTTGCGAAACAAGGCAATGTCTCGGGCGAGTGACGCCGGATCACAGGCGACGTAACAAACTCGACTCGGTGTGAAACTCGTGATCTGCTCAACCACTCCGCGGGCCACACCAGAGCGCGGTGGATCCAACACCACCAAGTCGACATGACGGTCTGATTCGTTAGCGAGCCAACTCTCAACCGACGCATGGTGAAGTCGAACCTGCGACATGTCGTGCAAGTTGCGGCGAGCGTTCGCCACTGCACTCTTGTCGCCCTCGACGGCATCCACCACTCCATCGCCGACGGCCTGTGCGACCGCGGCTGCAAAAACACCAACACCGCTGTACAGATCCATTGCCGATTCACCTGCGACTGGTTGCAGTAAGTCCAGGATCGTGCGAGTCAGCGTCTCGGTAGCCCGGGGATGAACCTGCCAGAAGCCGTCAATCGCAACGCGCCATGAGCGTCCATTGGCCTCTTCAGAAACCCAGCTGCGGCCGCGCGTTCCAGCGATGGCGACATCCGTGGGAATCTCGGACGTCGGAGCCTTCAGTTTGTCGATCTTGCCATCGTCGTTCACGAATTCAATCGCACGTTCACCTGACGAGCTGGCAACCACCACGACATCGGCCTTCTTCGACGGCGACGGCCACCCTTTGCTATCGCTGATCGCCGATCGGATCTCGGTTACTTCTAGCGGGCACCCATCCGCTCGCAGAACAGTGTGCGAGTTGTGTTCGCGCAAACCCAAAAACCCATCGTTGGTCGAGGCGAATCGCATCCGAGTACGCCAACCAAGTCCGTCCCCGTCATCGAGTGGCTCGACTGTCACTAATTCGTCGATCGGTACGCCGTCGATCTCGGTCAGTACCCCGGTGCGCACCAGCGAATCAACTACCACTTGGGCTTTGAGCGCGCGTTGGGCTTCCAGTGACGCGTGCTGTCAATCGCACCCGCCACAACGACCAGCCAGCGAACATGGCGGGACCACCCGGTCAGCCGATGCCTGCAGAACTTCAATCGTTTGTGCCCAAGCAAATTTGCCGCCGCGGCCCGTTCCGGTGACATGCACATTGACTCGCTCGCCAGGCAGAGCACCGCGCACAAACAAGACGCGACCGTCATGGCGGGCAATGCACCGGCCGCCCGCTACCGGCGCTCCCACATCAACTTCGAGGACCTCAGGCTCAGCCTTGCGAGGCACTGACCTATTCGCCACGAGGACCTGAACGTGAAATCTCAGCCGGGTCTGGCGGTTCGTCGGCTCCCAAGTCGCCGAATTCGTCGGCCAAAGCCGCGCCCGCAGACGCAGAGTCAGGCATTCCCCGTCGCACAGCCCCGGGTGCATCGTCGGCTCGGTCTGTTGCCAAGCGGTCACTGGAGAGCAATTGCCAGGGAACGCTGACGACCATGACGCCGGGAGTAAAACGCAAACGGGTCTTGAGTCGCAGTGCCGATTGGTTGTGAAGCAAGTTCTCCCACCAGTGCCCGACGACGTACTCGGGAATGTAGACCGTGACCAGATCGCGCGGACTCGATCGGCGCAGGCCGCGGACGTATTCGACAATCGGGCGGGTTACCTCTCGGTAAGGCGAGTCCAAGATCTTGAGCGGAATCGTCAGACCTCTGGCATCCCATTCCTCAGCCAAGGCCACAGACTCCCCCGGCTCGACGGACACCGTGACTCCTTCAATCGTCGACGGTCGGGTTGCGCGTGCGTACGCAAGCGCGCGCAGAGTTGGTTTGTGAATCTTGGAAACCAAAACGATTGCGTGCACACGCGACGGCAGAGTGATCTTGTCGGTTGGGCTCGGTACAAGTTCGGCGGCAACTCGGTCATAGTGCTTTCGGATTGCCCGCATCCCCAGCCACAGCAGTGGCATTACCACGCAGACGATCCATGCTCCGTGCATGAATTTCGTCAATAGCACGATGATCAAAACCGATGCTGTCATGAACGCGCCGAACATGTTGATCAACCGTGAGCGCATCATCTTGTGGCGCTCTTTGGGGTCGGTCTCGGTTTTCAAATGTCGGTTCCAGTGCCGGACCATTCCGATCTGGCTCAGAGTGAATGAAACAAAGACACCGACGACATACAACTGAATAAGTCCGTTGACGCTGGCGTCATAGATATAGACAAGAATCGCGGCTGCCGTGGCCAGCACAATGATTCCGTTGCTGTAGGCGAGCCGGTCCCCGCGCGTGTGTAACTGACGCGGCAGGAAGCCATCGCGAGCAAGGATTGATCCCAACACTGGAAATCCGTTGAACGCTGTATTGGCGGCAAGGGCCAAAATCAGGGCCGTCATGATGGTGATGAATAGAAAGCCGATTCGGAAGTCACCAAACACTGCGTCGGCGACTTGAGCGATTACCTGTTTCTGTTCCTGGCCTGGCGGAAGTCCGATCAAATCCTTGTTGTGCTCGGCAACCTTTACACCAGTCACCAGTGCCAGCCAGGTGATGGCCGAAAACATTGCCATTGAGATCAGGCCGAGCAGCAACAGAGTTGTGGCAGCGTTCTTCGACTTCGGTTTGCGGAATGCGGGCACACCGTTAGCGATCGCCTCGATGCCCGTTAGGGCCGTAGTTCCTGAAGAGAATGCCCGAGCAAGCAAGAAGATCAACGCAAGACCCGCGAAGCTTGCCTCCGGAACGATCGACCAATCGGCACTCTCGGCCTTGAGAGTCGCGCCATTTGCCATTCGCACCACTGCCCAGATGACCATCAAGGCAACACCCAGGATGAAGCCATAGGTCGGAATGGCAAACGCGGTTCCCGATTCGCGAACCCCTCGCAGATTCATTATCGCGATCAATGCGATAGCGACGACGGCGAAAAAAACCGCGTGATGACCAATCAGCGGCCAGGCAGACGCAATGTTGGCGATGGCTGAGCAGACCGAGACCGCGACGGTCAGGGTGTAGTCGACCATCAGCGCGCTGGCAACCAGCACCCCCCACTGCAGGCCAAGATTCGTTGAAACGACCTCGTAGTCTCCGCCGCCACTTGGGTAGGCATGCACGTTCTGGCGATAGGAGGCGACGACGGTGAAAAAGACAACTACGACGAGAGCGGCAACCCAAGGGGCATACGAGTAGAGAGCCGCTCCGCCCAACGAAAGAACGAGCAGGATTTCCTGGGTGGCATAGGCGTTTGACGACAATGCGTCAGAGGCAAAGACCGGCAGCGCAATGCGCTTGGGCAAAAGCGTGTGGCCCATTGCCTCATTGCGAACGGCTCGACCCAAGAAAAAGCGTTTGGTCGACTCGGTAACTGACGGCACGAATCGAGAGCCTATGGCGCGCCAGCCATGAAAGTGCACAGGCATGGCGTGTAGCGTCCAATGTTGTGCATGTCGTCATCATGGGTTGCGGACGTGTGGGATCTCGGCTTGCCAAGTCCCTCGACCGCCTCGGTCGGTCAATCACCGTCGTGGACCAAGACCCAGAGTCATTCCGGCGGCTCGGTCCCGACTTCAGCGGAAGCACTGTCAAAGGCATCGGATTCGACCGAGACACCCTGATTTCAGCTGGAATCGAACGCGCTGATGCCTTTGCTGCGGTGAGTAGTGGTGACAACTCCAACATCATCGCTGCCCGAGTTGCTCGCGAGATTTTCGGCGTCAAGACGGTTGTGGCTCGAATCTATGACCCGCGCCGAGCCGAGGTATATGAACGTTTGGGAATCCCCACGGTGGCAACCGTGGCCTGGACGGCTGGCCAGATCCTGCGCCGCATTGACCCCAGCGGCAGCAGCGAGGAATGGCGGGACGGAACCGGCACTCTGGTTCTCGCGCAGATCGCATACGACGAGGCGTGGATCGGGCACAACATTGACGAGCTGGCAGCAAGTACGGGCGTGCGCATCGCATTCCTGACCAGATTCGGCGGAACAATGTTCACCGACTCCACAACTGTGCTGCAAGAAGGCGACTTGCTTCACGTGCTTTTGCACCCCGACGACAAAGAGTCGCTGGTTCTTGCTTTGCGGACACCGCCGGGAGTTGGATGACATGAGAGTTGCCATCGCGGGAGCCGGGAAAGTCGGCCGATCGATCGCTCGAGAACTGATCGACAACGACCACGAAATCTTGATGCTCGACAAGGACCCTGAAAAGGCACGTCCGGATGTCGTGCGCGGCGCGCGGATCATTTTGGCCGATGCGTGCGAGATCTCCTCCCTTGAAGAAGCTGGCTTGCCCTCATGTCAGGTCGTGGTCGCCGCAACCGGTGACGACAAAGTGAATCTCGTGGTCTCACTCCTGGCTAAGACCGAGTACGGCGTTCCACGTGTGGTTGCCCGAGTCAATCACCCGAAGAACGAATGGCTGTTCGATGAGTCATGGGGAGTCGATGTTGCCGTGTCGACGCCACGTCTTTTGTCCGCACTCGTTGAAGAAGCCGTCACGGTCGGCGACTTGGTTCGGTTGATGACATTCCGCCAGGGAAGCGCAAACCTGGTTGAGCTCACTTTGGCGCCTGACTCACACGTGGCTGGTACTCGAGTCGATGGAGTTGGCTGGCCAGCTGACACGGCACTGGTGGCGATCATTCGCGGCGGCGCTGTCATTGCCCCGACACCCGATGACACGCTTGAAGCTGGCGATGAATTGATGTTCGTATCAGCGCCCGAGCAAGAGCAATTGCTCGAGGATTTACTCGGCGACTAGTCAGACTCAGAACCGGCGGCTTCAGTAGCTGAGGCCGTTGCTGCTTCTGCCTTCTTACGCGCTTTTGCAGCCATGAACGGCGGTTTAACCATCCGGTAGGTCAACCACGCAGCCAATGCATACGGTGGAATGCCGGTGACGATTTTGGCGACTGCGAGTGCACCTACGGCTCCAGCAAAATACAGCGGCAGTTGAACTGCGAGGCGTAACACAAAGACTCCCGCAAATAGCCATGTCGCCATGTTGTACACGCGTCGCAGTTGTGGGTCTTTGCGCCAACCAGTGAGATCACCGGTGGCGCCACCAACTGCCAGACCCACGATCGGCCAACGAACGAGCACGGAAATTATCAATCCGAGCGCATAGGCCGCGTTGAGCAACAACCCAGGTAAGAAGAAGTTCGCAGCGTTACCGGTCTTTGTTGCGATCCATGCAGAGATTGCAACGCCGACGAATCCGGCAAGTACTTGCTGAATGCTTTGGCGCCGAATCAAGCGCCAGACTGCAATGACGGCACCGGCAATCAGTGCAGCCCAAACTGATGTCTTGAGGTTGTGATGACTTGCGAGATAAACAATCAAGAAGACAAGCGAGGGCAAACTGCTATCGACCATCCCGCGCCATCCGCCGATAGCGCGCGACAACACCGTTGACTCGCTTGCGTCTTCATTGTCAAACTCGTGGGCAATGCCGCCAAATTCCGTGGGCATTTGCAAATGCGGATAATGTTCGTCTTGGTGCGCGGGAGGTTCGGGCGTCTCTGAAGTCTCGGACGGTTCAGCCACG
>JAHEXM010000358.1 GCA_023252115.1 Micrococcales bacterium
CAAATCAAAACTGCATGGCGCTAACTTCCACAACGCCAAACTGCGTGGAGCAACCGGACTGTAACCCAACCGCGAGGCGTGGGCCGTCGAGCTCGACCACCCTCTGTCGGACCCGCAAGTGTGGACGGCGTTCACACCGTGACCGGAACAGTTGCCAATGAGTACCCCGAATTGCCAACAAACCGGCGACGCGGCCGAGTGCGAAGGGAATTGGCAGGTTCGATTCCCGCCACCTCCACATAGACCAAACGACAACGACACGACTCCCAATTGAACTACATAAATCTACTTAGCTTTGAAGAATCGGCAACGCATCAGTTAACTGCCGCGATTTTCGTAGCCACGCCGGACAATCGCTCTCTGGGGCTTATGTGTTGTGGACATAATCGAACTGTGATTGGGCGAAGAAGTTTCCTGAAGGCGGCGGGAGTCAGTGCCGCAAGCTTGGCTACTGGCTCAGGAATCGCCCATGCCATCGCAGATGTTGATTGGGGGCGGCTTGCCTCCGCACTTGAAGGCCGTCTTATTCGGCCACAAGACTCGGAATATCTACAGGTGGTCGTGGCATTTTTTCGTCAGTTCGATGATAGGTCCCCACAAGCTGTAGCTATGTGTCGTTCAGCTTCTGATGTCCAAGCCTGTTTGGCGTTTGTGCAAGAAGCAGGCGTTGAATACGCAATCCGAGGTGGCGGGCATAGCTACCAGGGCTACTCAAACACCTCAGGTCTGCAAATCGACTTAGGCGAGATGAACAAGATCAGCTACGACGACAAGGCGGGAGTTGTCAGCGTTGGTGCAGGAGTGAGATCTGGTCAGCTCCCGGCCGCGCTATCTCCTTACGGGGTGATGATTCCGGCTCCGAGATGCCCAGCTGTTGGCATGAGCGGATTCACGCTCGGGGGTGGTCTTGGATTCTACGGACGCAAGTACGGTCTTGCATCTGACCGGTTAATTGAGACGGAACTCGTGACGGCGGATCGTCGAATTCTCACGTGTGACGAGGCCCAGAATGCAGACGCGTTTTGGGCGCTTCGCGGTGGCGGTGGTGGCAACTTTGGAGTGAATACCGAATTCAAATTCAAGCCGTTCGATGTAAGAGGTCCGAGCACGATCTTCCAGTTTCTGTGGAAGGGCAAAGACCCTGCTCCCATTCTGGTTGCTGTCCAGGAGGCAATGAGTTCGGCGCCACATGACCTTTCTAGTGTCGCAATGCTCCAAGTTAGTGAGCCACTCAGTACAGGGAAACCTGAACGTCCGGAACTCACGCTGCAGGGACACTATTTTGGTCGAAAGTCCCATGTGAGAGACATACTTCAACCTGTCATCGGCCGGTGGAGGCCCACCCGGCAGACGGTTGCCGAGGTGGGTTTCTGGCAGGCAAATACTTTCCTTGCCCATTCGATGGCTGTGACAGGGCTGACCGCAAGCAAGTCCAGCTTCTTGCCAGCTGTATCCGAGGCGATGGCGGCTCAGGCCGTATCCGCAGTGAGCGAGTGGCCCGGCAGCTCACTTCCAGAGGCCGGGTACGCATTCTTGCTGTGGGGAGGCGCATACAACGAGCCAAAGCCGAGTGACACAGCCTTCGTCCACCGCAACGCGGAATCAGCGGGTGCGTGGATCACCTCTTGGTCGTCCGGTGATCCACGCGCGTTAGTAAAAGAAGGGGATGGTTGGCTCATGAGATCTTGGGAGGCCTCGCAAAAATATGCGCTTCCCCAGTCGTACCAGAACATCGCCGATACCAACATGCCGAACTGGCTCGGCAGATTCTATGGGAAGAATTTGGAAAGGCTTGTTGAGGTTAAGCGCAAGTATGACCCTGAGAAATTCTTCGATTTTCCGATGGCGATACCAACACAGCGATGAGTGCAGGAATGCAGTCGGTGGACGGTCTCATTTCGCGGCGCGCGCTCTTTGCTGGTGCGGCGGGGGGAGCGGTGGCCCTTGGCGCCGCCGCGTGTGGCGGCCCAAACAGTGAAATCGACACCTCGGCGTGGGACACGCTTCGCAAGTCGGTTTCGGGCCGGGTTCTGCAGGGTGGTGACGCGGCGTTCTTGCCCGCCGCGATCCCGACTGCAATGCAACACGTCACCACGCCGAAGGCCATCGTCGTTTGCGCGAATACGCAGGATGTGAAGTTGGCGCTCGCCTTCGCCAGGGAACATGATCTTCCGTTCGCCGTGAGATGCGGAGGTCACAACTATGCCGGCTACTCGACTACGCCCGGGCTACTCATCGATGTCGGTGACATGCGGGCACTTGAGATGGGAACTGGCAACGCCACCGTCAAAGTTGGTGCGGGGATGCGCAATGTGGACATGACGGAAGGTTTGATCCCCAAGAACGTGATGGTTGCCGGAGGCCGATGCCTATCTGTTGGAATTAGTGGCCTGACACTCGGTGGAGGTTGGGGTTTCTATGCACGCAAATATGGCCTCGTGTGCGACAACCTGCTCGAAACTGAGGTGGTGACCGCCAATGGGGACGTGCTCACCTGCAATGAGAACCGAAACGCCGATCTCTTTTGGGCAATGCGGGGCGGTGGCGGTGGCAACTTTGGAATCAACACTTCGTTCACGTTCAAGACGTTTGAAACGACCAAGCCGGTTTCGGTTTTTGATGTGAGTTGGTACGACGCCGATGCCGTGGCTGTCATTGACAGTTTCCAACAACTTGCCGTTAGCGCACCCCGTGAATTCAGTGCCGAGATTGTGACTGCACCCTGGTTGCCGACAGCCATTCATGGCAGGAACGGCATTGTTCTGCGCGGGCAAGGTCACTACTTTGGGTCGGCGGCTGACCTGAGGGAATTACTGAACCCGGTGATCGCGCACTACAAGCCTTCCGGGCTGGAGATTCGGAATCTTGATTTTTGGAAGGCACACCAGTACCTCACCGATGCCACGCCTAACAATCTTTTC
>JAHEXM010000028.1:0-2879 GCA_023252115.1 Micrococcales bacterium
CTGGACGCAACGGGTCGAGGGGGTGCTCCGCTTGCAGCATCTCTGACATCTGGCGTCTCCTTGAATTGGCTGCCCGTGACGGGGTGGCTGACCGCAATGGCACCACCGTAACGAAGGGCAACTTGCAGGTCGGTCGCTAGGACTCTGCGCACGCATAGGCGATGTCCGCCTGGCGGGATATAACTGTAGGCATGTCTGGGCTCACGGTCACTGAGATTCGCCTGATCCGGCAAGACAGCTTGCTGCTTGAAAACTCCACGATCGACACCGTTCTCGGTATCACTGAGTGGTTCGGCGCAATGCAGGCTCAGGACTTGGCCAGCGCGAAGTGGTCCTACGGCGCCAGGATTGCCGGGCTGAAAGAAAGCGATGTTGATGCTGCGATTCGTGACGGCCAAATCCTTCGGACCTGGCCGATGCGCGGAACGATTCACTTTGTTCCGGCGATTGATGCGCGATGGATGTTGAATCTGACAAGCTCAAGAACGCTTGCTGGCACCCAAGCACGCCGTGAACGGTTGGGGCTCACTCTCAGAGATATCGAACGGGCGAGTGAGGTCGCGTCCCGCGAATTGGCTGGCGGAAAGCTGCTCTCTCGCTCGGACATTCTGCAACGGATCAGTGACGCAGGCGTCAGCACTGAAGGGCAACGCGGATATCACGTGCTGTGGCATCTGTCGCATATTGGATTGACGTGCATCGGACCACAAGAGGGCAAACAGCAAACGTTTGCGCTACTCGATGAGTGGGCGCCCAAGCAGCGAAGACTGGATCAGGAGCAGGGTTTGGCCGAATTGGCATTGCGCTATTACCGAAGTCACGGTCCTGGCCCGCATCAAGAATTGATGGGTTGGGCCGGTATCACGGCAAAGGATGCCAAAGCTGGCATCGCAAGTTGCGGTGATGCGCTGTGCAACGAGACATTCGATGGCAAGCAGATGTGGATGGTCGCTGGTGCTCGCGACGTAGTGACACAGACTGCACGCCAGACATTCCATGCGCTGCCAGGTTTCGACGAGTTCATCCTCGGCTTCAAAGATCGCTCACTCATATATGCCCCACAATTCAACCAAGCAGTAATTCCGGGCAACAACGGAATCTTTCGGGCGACGATTGCGCAAGACGGTCAAGCAATAGGCACCTGGACGCGCAAATTCAAGAGGTCGGGCGTCGAAATGCAAGCCGTGCCGTTTACCAAGTTCACGCATAAGCAATTCGCAGGTTTCAAGGCGGCCGCGTCCCGGTACGGTGAATTCCGTGACCTAGAGACCCATATCCTGGACGTAACCGCATAGCGGGCACCTACTAGCCATGTGGACCCAGTTGTTGAAACTCTTGCAAAGGTCCGCGCGCCGGACTGGAATAACAGCATTTGTAGTGTCAGCTTTGATGTGGTGACTGCAGGAGATGCGCCCGAGAACCAACGCCGAGAACCAACGCCGAGAACCAACGCAGTGGGGAAGTGAGATGAAGGTCTACAACCGTTCACTGAGCTGTGCTGTTGTCGGCACTTTGAGTGCCGTGCTCGCACTATCGACAATGGGCGCCGTCCAAGCCGCGATTCCTCAGCCAACAATGGACACAGCCGATCACGTGATGGGATCGTGGGCGAAATCTGGCGGCGTTAGCACTCGGGCAATTGCAGGGGAAGCTCAAACGTGGGCCGAGCAAGGATTTGCTGGTCGGATCAATGGTGTTGACATCTCCAGTTACAACTCTCCGGCCTACAACAAGTTGCACAACGCTGGCGCTAGCTTCGCCTTCATCAAGGCTTCCGAGTTCATCAGTGGCAAAGAGGCCTACGGCGCATCGTTCTATCCAAACCAAAAGAACGCGTCGACGAACGCCGGAATCATCCCCGGCACTTACCAATATGCAAAACCGACAAGCTCGGCTGGAAACGTTGTCGCTGATGCGGCCATGCAAGCCCGCGGTTTGATCGCGCGTTCCGGCGTTCCGCGGCCGAACCAGCTGCCCTTGGTCTGTGACCTCGAAACGGCCCCGTCAAGTTTGTCAAAGGCTGCTTTGACGCAATGGGCGCTTAGCTGGCTGCAGACCGCATACACCTTGACCGGCCGAGTTCCCATTCTGTACAGCTACACCAGTTTCCTTTCGTCTCGTCTGAACCCGGATCCGGCGTTGGTTAATTACCCGCTCTGGCAAGCCGACTACAACGTGAAAAAATCGGCCCCCGGTGCGGTAGCCGGATGGCCAACTGCAAACCGCGTCTTCTGGCAGTTCAGTAGCCGAGGAACCGTCGCAGGGTCAAATGGCTCAATCGACCTGGACTCATTCACTGGTAACAGCGATCAATGGTCGGCGTTGTTGGGTTATGGCTCAGGCAATACCCGCAGCTTGAGCGTTGCCAAGGCCAGCCTTGGGCGATTGGGTCGCGCCTTGAGTGCACTCTCTCTCAAGCAGCACAAGCAACTGCGACAGATGGCCGTACCAGGGCGCAATCGCTTGGTTATGAGGGGCGCGCGCCCGCTCGATGTCGTCTACACCGAACAGAGCAACATCGGGGTTCGCGGCGGCGTACGACATGTCTGGCTCAAAGCGACGTTTGCTGGCGGCGGACGGTGCGTCATGGCCAAAGCCGGCCGCATCAACCCAACGTGGTCAACGGTCGACTGCCCGAATCGGACCTGGCGCGCGGTCTAGCCCACGTGCAGTAGCTTCTTGCGGTGACGCGAAACCGACTGTGGGGGATTGTCGCTGTCATTGTTGGGGTGGCGATGTGGGCTGGCACTTTCGGCATAATCGTTTTTGACCTGCGCACGTCGACGACATGGCGGTCACCTGGAACGTCGTCGGTATATCTGAAACCAGGTAAATGGGTCATCGCCGAAAAGATGCCAATTGACACCAACAATTCGTCA
>JAHEXM010000028.1:2889-10787 GCA_023252115.1 Micrococcales bacterium
CCGGAACGGCCGCCAAGCTGCCGGTGACCTGTGTGTACTGCGGCGGGTCAGAACTTCGGCTTCCTCTCGACCTGAAGATCTACGCGGGCATCGGTGGATTCACTGTTTCAGAAGCGGGTAATTACCAGATCACCTCAACTGGTGGGGCAGCTGAACTCGCGGTTTCCGACCCCGTGCAGTCTGTGCAATCGGGGACGGTGTGGTGGCTGTCAACATTCGTCATTGGCCTGTTCCTGGTGATCTTTGGGATCTTCCAAATTGCTCGTAGACCACAAACTGGAGAAATAATCTCCGAGCGTGTTGCACCAGTCGAGATCGCGAAGGGTCCTTCTGGTGCGAGTCCGTCAGGTTGGTACCCGGACCCATACGGACCGGAGTTCGAACGTTGGTGGGACGGTAAGAAGTGGACGGATCACCGGCGATGACTCTGGCTTCCCTGACTCTTCCAGTGTGGTTCTTGCACATCCGGATATCCACGATCTGGTGGCCGATCGCATTTGGGCTCATCGCGCTGGTCTTTGTTGTACTCGCAATCTATGTGGCCCGAAAGCCCAGCAAACATTTCGTTTGGCCAGTGATCGGGGCGCTCTTGGCGATTTCGCTTTGTGTGTGGACAGGCATGAACGCGCACTACGGATGGAAGCAAAAAGTCAACGATGTCTTGTATCCCAATAGTCCGCGGACGCCGACGATCGATTTTGGTCAAGCACCACCGCGGGATGTGTCATTGGGAGTGCACGTCAATGTCGAGATTCCCGGTCCAAAGAGCGGCATTGGAACTCAGCAAGGTGACATCTGGCTTCCGCAGCAGTACTTCACTCAACCGAGCCGGAAATTCCCGGTGGTGTACCTCTTCCACGGAACGCCTGGGACATCGAACGACTGGTTCGATGATGCCGACGCAATCTATTCGGCAATCGGACTGTCGATCCAGCGTCACCCGGTCATTCTTGTTGCGCCAACTGCGGCCCCTGAAGAAGTCGACAGCGAGTGTGTCAATGGAACAGCTGGTAACTGGGACACTTATCTCTCGCAAGATGTTCCGACCTGGATAGATGCGAACTACCGACTATTGGGTGGCCCCGCACACACCGCGACCGCCGGACTGTCTATGGGCGGCTACTGCGCACAGATGCTGGCTTTGCGATATCCAGACAAGTACTCGGTCTCGGGAAACTTCAGTGGTACCACCGCCGCCGATTTTGAAGGTGGACTTCCAGCGCTCTTCGGTCCGGTACCAAACCTTCAAGCCACGATCGATTCCTATGACTCGTCATGGCTAGTTCAAAACCGACCGAAGTCGCGAACGGTCGCAACGTGGCTTGAAGTTGGTTCGAACGAGAACACCAAGCTCATCGCAGATCAACAAGCCTTCTACGCATTGGCAAAGAAGCTCAAGATGAACGCCGTGTTCAAGACAGTTCCGGGCGAACACACGACACTGGTCTGGTCAGATGCTTTTGAAGACTGGCTTGATTGGGCGATCCCCAAAATCTCTTAGGCCTCAGCTATAGGGGAATTGCAGCACATGGAAGCGTGCACCTTGTGGATCCTTCAGCATCGCGAATCGGCCGGGCATGATGTCAATCGGTCCCATCACTAGCTCTGCGCCGAGCTCAGTCGCCTTTGCTACCGCTTCGTCAGTATTTGCAACGTTGAAGTACACACCCCAATTTGAGGGAACGTCCTTCGGAATGTCGTCCGTCATCTCGAACAAACCCGCGACCGTCTTATCGTCGCCTGGTTTGGTTGGCAGATTGAATATCGTGTAAGTCATCGATCCCATGTCGACATCGTTGATCTCCCAACCGAAGACAGTGGTGTAAAACGCCTTCGCCGTCGCAACATCGCGCGTTGCCAATTCGTTCCAGCAGAAGGCGCCAGGCTCATTGGCTAACTGCGACCCCGAGTGGTCCTTGGCCTGCCAGATCGAGATCTGGGCACCGGTTGGGTCGGCGAAGACCGCCATTCGGCCGGCTTCCATAACGTCCATCGGCTCCATGTAGGCCTGGCCGCCGGCATCGACGATCTTGGCGGCAATAGCGTCTGCATCGTCCACGGCAATGTAGGTATTCCAATATGGCGGGACATCGTCACGTTGTGCCGGACCCAGACCGGCCACGAATTTGCCGTTGAGAGTGCACATTCGATAGCCGCCCGCATCCGGACCGAGGTCCGCGATCTCCCAGTCAAAGAGCTCGCCATAAAAGGTGGCAGCGGCATCGACATCGGTCGTTCCGAGGTCGATCCACGAGGGGGTTCCGGGGGTGTAGGACTTGATCTCCATGGTCGCTCCAATTCAATCGTGTATTCCGCTCGTCGGAGTCTCGCGCATAGTGACCTTGAGTACGAGTGCTGGGTGTCACATTGCAGCCGTTCGGTCCAAACCGATTGCATGAGGCCAATGCTCTGGGCGGTGTTTTTGAGAAATACCCGCCGACCTGGCCGTTACTGGCTAAACGCCGCCGCCAGCACAGCCGCCAGTGCAGTCTGGGCGCGTGCGAGCGCAGTTCTCTTGGCGTTCAGTCGAAGGTTTGCTTGATTGATGCGGGCCCCAAGCTGATCACGCGTCTTGCCGAGTTGCTGCAGGAGTTTTAGGGAGCTTTGGATGGCGCGCGCATCGTGGTTGCCTTTGTAGTTGGGATACGACTGAACGAGTGCATACTCGACAGGGTCGCCGGACTGCATGATTTCGGTCGCCGATGCGATCGCTGGCTCCATACCGTTGATGAAGAGTGAGTGAGCGAATCGACTCAGTTGTTGTTGAGCGTCGGAGATCTGGGTGCTCATCGTTTGATACTGATGATCGAATTTCGCCCGATCCGCAGTGGCAGCGTCCAGCTGTGCTTGTATCGCCGCGATTTCTTGTGTTGCGTGATCTACCGCTGCTTGGGCTTCAACCCGTTTCTTGTCAAACGTTGCAGCAGCTGACACGCACTGGCTCACCGCCGGAAGCCCATCGGAAAACTTTGTCCCCCACGGTGAAGTGCTTATCGCGCCCAAAACTCCTAAAGCGTTATCGCCATGTGTAAGCGCATCCACGATCGTCGAATAGAAGGGTAGATTCAGCGTTGCAGTCGTCGCCTGTAGACCAACCGTCCAATTTGGGTAGTTGCGCACCCCGTCAGAGTTGAAGACCGAGTCGCCCGGCATGGGTTGCGTTGTATTCAACGGGTTATAGCGAGACGCCCCAGGTACGAATTCGCCGCCTTCGGCGGTCTCCCATGCCAGGACTGCGCACACGTTATTGCCAGTCACTGGCCACTGCCCTTGTTGGAGCAGCGCCAACGCGAAGTCGGTGGGCGAATTGATCGTGCTAGAAGTCGATGGCGTTGAGCTGCTTGGCGATGGTGTGCTACCTGGACGAGGAGCAGCCGCAGTTGCTGGCTCTATTGCCGCAAGCAGAACGGCAAGCCCGGCAGCAGCGCCGAGAAGCGTTCGTTTCGAAGCGGAACCTGCATGCATAAAGATGCGCCATCGCATTCTGTTAGTGAGTCGTAGCCTGTATCGGTGGTTTGACCCATGGTGCAACGAATCTGACACCGTTGCGAGTCGGGCAGGGGGTTATCCACGGAGCCGCAATTGCTAGTTCAGGGCAACCTCTAGACGCGCTTGCTCAGCCGGTGTCCACGTTGAAGGTTGCAGCACCGCCACCCAACCCGTGGCGATCGTGTTGCCGTAGTTGTGTCCGACTCCGGGTGGCATGGCGCCGGCAACCGACAAGTCGATGATCATTTGCTCAAAAGTTATGACCGGGTACCAGCGCATTTGGCTGGGCACGTCCGGTCCGCGTGGCGAGTCGAGCCACCCCGGACGCGACCAAATAAGACTCGCCCGCCACCACACCACTGCGTCGGTCGCGTTCTGTAAATAGACAGCGCGGGGCGAACCCCATGACGCACCAGGTTGGGTGATCGCACTTGGCGTCGCGGCATACCGCACTACGGAGCCGTTGTCGACAATCGGTTGCCATGCGGGGCCGCTGGTTGACAGGGCATTGAGTTCATTCCAGTAAGCCGTTGCCGCTGGCGTTCCAGACCAAAGCGCGCCATCTGACTGGGCAGCAATTGCTCCAGTTCCGCCGCCTTTAAAGGGCGCCTGTGATCCGTAGGATCCGAGGCTTTCGCCGTACACGAATACCTTTGGCCGGTGGCTGGCCGGTATTTCCTGGGCCGCGGCTCGCACGCTGTGCAGCAACACGGTTCCCGCTTCGAGTGCGGACCTTTTCGACAAAAGTAGTGAAAGGAACGACGGCAATACCGAATACTGCATTGAAACCGATGCGACGTTTCCGCCGGTGATGTATTCGGCCGCCGACGATGCCCGTGGATCGACCACGCCGTTGGACGCCGATGTGTACACAATGATTGTCGGACGATCAAAAGCTCCGGCGCGTTGCAGGTCTTTGACGGCAAGGTCGGCCCGCGCTTGGGGAGTAGGCGCTGATTCAAGTCCGGCGAATATTCGGATAGGTGCAACCGCTGGTTGCCCAGTAACGCTGGATATTTGTGAAGTCGTCGGCCCGCCGTCGACAAATCCCCGGCCCGCTTCGCCGATGGTCGGCCACGGGATCACCGATTGCGGACTGCCACTGAGCAGAGGTGATGTCGGTTGCGGCTGGCTGGATAGGTTCGAGTTGTTCTTGTGCACAAAGAATAGGTAAGTTCCGCCGAGTCCAATCGCAATCACTATTGCAAAGCAAGCAAACACCACCAACGCTCCGACTGCCGTAGCGATTGCGCCAGGCATCTTGGTGCTGCATTTGCGCGAGACTGTGCGTGCGAAGAGCCGGCACGCGCGTGCAAAAAGCACAAGCGCAACGCAGATCACCAGAGTCACGATGACGACCGTCAACCAGAAGGGCGACGCTTTGGTTGCTCCAGTTGTGGCGCGTTGGGTCTGCTGCAAATTCATCGCTGCGGGAGTAAAAGCGGCGGCGACCAACAGGACCGCAACCGTAACTATCAGCAGTGTGCGCGTGCCAATCCCTCGTTTCCGGGAGCTGTTCGATATGCGGTACGCCACCGATCGAGCAATCGCACCGCACACTGCACCAAGTGCGTAACCCGTCATGGCAACCAAGACACAGGTCAAAACCTGCGTGGCATTCGTCCTAGGCAGCATCGAGGGTTGAATTGCCAGGACATAGCCCACCGCAGCCAGAATTACCCCGCAAAGTGACCAGGGGGGAGTGGGACGCACAGGGCTCATTCTGGCGATGTGGGCGCGATAGCGCTTCCCAACAGTCACGGGAGCCGTTGGTGAATATTCGGGCACTGTCAAGATGTCTGCAATTCACCTTTTGGGCCTTGCGCAAACTCGCCGAGCACACGATGGTGGGTGTGCTTTCGGGTCATGAAATAAGAGCACGGAGGGGAATGTCTTGAGGAATCGCACCCGCAAGACCGTCATTACGGCAACCGCGGCTGCCTCCATCGTTCTAGGTGGCGCACCTTCACTCGTTGCGGCGCCGCCGGCAATGGCGACCTCGCGCGTGGCTTCCTCGACCACCGTCAACTCCGCTCGAGCGACCTATCGCGCGACGTTGGAATCTGAGCGGGCGAAGCGTCGCCGTGCCGTTCGAAGTGCAGATGCGGCCTACCGGACCGCTGTCGCCCCAGAACGCGTAACACTGAAGGCAGCGCTGGCCGCAGCACAAACGAAGACGGCCCGACGTCAAGCTCAAGTCGCATTTGGCGAGGCCACATTGTCGGCGCGGATTACCCGAGATGGCGCGATCTTTGATGCCAACCAGGATTACATCGTGGCTGTCGATCTTGCCCGGATCGATTTCCTGACTGCGGTAGGCGCACCGGGGACAGCTGTTGCGCGAGCCAACTACCGGCAAGCAATCCACGTGGCGAGGTCGGCCTATGAGGCAACGGTGCGCTCGGCACGAAACACATTGCGGGTGACCAACTCCCCGGCACGCGCAACTCTGCGGACAGCTTTGGCCGCCGCAACAACACAAGAGGACCGTGCTGCAGCGTGGGCCGCTTTCCGAGTTGCCACTGCAGATGCTGTTGGTGCTTTCCGCGCAACAATCACCACCGCCAAGCACACATATAACGATGCTCGCCATTCAGCGCTGATTGCTTATCAAGCCGCCATTGCCACCTAATTTGTCGAGTGCCAAACTGAATACCAAGAAGCTGTAACCAACTGCTCCCTTGGAGATCTGTCGTGAGTGCACCTGCTGCTTGGCTTACCGATCCGACCGGACGTAATCAACTTCGGTATTGGGACGGCACTGCCTGGACCGATCATGTGTCGACCAATGGCGCCCAAGGCGCCGACCCGGTGGGCCCTGCTCAACCGCTGGCACCGGTTGCCGCGCCAGCTGCACCACCGCCCGCTGCCGCAGGTGGTAGCTGGATGGACAAGGCGAAAGCCAAGGCTGCGGAAGCCGCAGCGGCAGCAAACAAAGCAATGGATTCAACGGCGAACGCGGTCCAGAACCAAACCGATCAGTGGCAGCAGGAGTACCGAGCTTCACAGTCACCAACGGCAGGACAAGGTGGCGGACCGGTTGCGCCCCAGGCTGCTCCTGTCGCCGCGCCGGCTCCCGCGGCTGCGCCGGCCCCTGCCGCGCAGCCGACAACGGGGCAAGCTCCTTTACCGCCAGGAGTTGGATCAGTCGGACAAGCACCCCTGCCTCCTGGCGTCGGAACTCCACAGCCGGCAGCCGCGACGCCGCCAGCTGCTCAGACAAGTGCCGCCGAGCACATTCAGAAGCTGACCGAACTTCGCGACCACGGAGTGTTGACTGAGGAAGAGTTTCAGGCCAAGAAGGCCCAAATACTCGGTAGCTAACGAGGCTCAACGAAGAGCGATTGGGCTCCCCGTCCTGCAGGTCCGCCCGCGTCCCCGAGAGTCGATGTCGTCAGCCCGACACCCAGCGGGTCGAGAACTGTCTCGGCCCGCATCCAGATCGCGTCTCCGACAAGCGGTCGGGCGAGGTGGACGGTCAGGTCAGTGTTGATGAACAACAGAGCTGCTGGACTTGCGACGGCAGAAATGCCAGATGCCGAATCCGCGATCGCGAGTGTGTGTTGGGTGGTGCTCGGAGTTTCGTTCGGGACTATGTCGGCTAGCAGCTTGGTCCAAACGGTGGCCGGTCCAGGGGACTCGAATGTTCCCTCGACCCACATCCACTCGACCAATCCGAGATAGCCGTCGGTAGACCAGGCCTCCGAGATGTCCATCGGCGTGCCCGGTCCCGGTGCAGGTTCACTTCCTACGCGGGGGACATCGAGCTGCTCCGCCAAAGTGCGAATGACCCACGCACGCATACGCATCACCGGACGTTGGTCATCGCCAGCGAAAAGTTCCGCTTCGCACAATGCAACTTTGGCGCCAGATCGAACAATTGCGGCGCTGACTCGGACTGGTCCCACGGCAACCGGAGCAAGGATTTCGACGCAGACCCGAGAAACCAAACCTGGCGCCGGAAGCCCGGTCAGGTTCTCAATTGCCCGAACCATCAATGCAGTCGGCGGGCCAGCGTGCTGCGTTTGCTGGCTCCACGGACCCGCCGTGTTATTCGTAGCCAAGAAACAGCCCGATAGGCCTTCCATCGGTTCAAAGAACGCGGGCCGCATAAGTGCTATTTGTACGCCCTTGAGCCCAGTCTGTCGGCCTCGGCACCGCATGTGGCCTTCATCACAGGCACGCTCGGAGTGGGGTGAATCTCATGACCCGGTTGGTTGAGCAAACTGGGGATAGGGCAGGCTAAGTAAATAGTTACTGACTAGTAAGACGGACTTTTTGACCAGGTTGCTGCAAGTTACTACCGGTCGGGGAGTGCGCCAAAACTTTATACAACGCAGCACGACGCGCTATCCGGCGCGGATGACCCTGTGGAGCAATGAAATGACTGTTATCGCCGGTTTGGAGAA
>JAHEXM010000359.1 GCA_023252115.1 Micrococcales bacterium
GTTTTGAATCGGCGCGGCTCCGACGGAACCTGGTATCCAGGAAAGCGCTTCAATGCCTGACCACTGGTCACCCACTGCGCGGGCAACCAATCGATCCCATTGCTCACCTGCGGCTGCCGTCACGACAATGTCATCGCCGTCGCGGAATACGTCGATACCGCGGGTGGCGATTCGCGCAACAGTGCCAGCAAATCCTGCATCACCAACAACGACATTGCTTCCGCCGGCGATCGCAACTATTGGAGTGCCGGCATCATCGGCAGCAGCGAATTGCGCCACCAAATCGTCAGTTTCGCCAACTTCAACAAATGTCTGCGCGGGGCCGCCGATCCGCAACGTGGTGAAGTGCGACAGAAACTGTCCGTCGACAACAAACTCGCTTTCGACCACCGTCGAATGTTGATCGGCCATGCAGACAAGCTAGCTGGCGGGGAGTTTGATTACGCCAAACGCCTTGCCGAGAACCTTTGATCCGTCGCATGTCGCCGTCAGTTCCACGGTGACGGTGCCGTCTTCGCCCTTCTCGGTCACCACGGCCGAGACGTCCACCGTTGCGCCCTTATCGTCATCGGGAACAACCACTGGCTTGGTGAAACGTGTCCCGTACTTCACGACTCGACCGGGGTCCCCGGCCCAATCCGTCAGGACCCGACCAGCTTCGGCCATCGTCAGCATGCCGTGAGCAATGACGTTCGGCAGCCCAACCATCGTTGCGATGCGTTCATTCCAGTGGATGACGTTGAAGTCACCTGATGCGCCGCAGTACTGAATCAAATTCAGTCGCTGGAGCGGAAACGACTGGGCTGGCAGTTCATCGCCCACATTCACTTCGGCAAGTGTCGGCATGACTTAGGCCTCCTCTGCTGGTGCTGTACCGCGCGATACCAGTGTGTTGCGCGCGGTAACTACGTGTTCGCCATCAACCGTTTGTAAATCCTGGCGAACAGTCATCATCTCGTTGGAGCGAACGTAGTTGATTTCCTCGATCGTGTTGATGACAACAAGTTCGTCACCAGCAATGATCGGGCGCGCATATTCGAAATGTTCTTCGCCGTGAACAACGAATCGGTAGTCAATGCCCAAATCGGGATCACCAATCGCGGCCGCCATCGTCGAGAAGGCAACGGCAAAAGCGAACGTCGGCGGTGCAATCACATCGCTGTATCCGAGCGCTTGGGCAGCCTCCACCGAATGGAACGCTGGATTGTTGTCACCAATAGCAGTTGCGAATTCGCGGATCTTCTCTCGGCCGACAAGGTAGGGCGGCGACGCCGGATAGCTCTTTCCGATGAAGTCTTTGTTGATCGGCACCTTCGTCAGCTCCCTTACATCGCACCTAGTTGACCACCGGCGACCGGAATGGTGACGCCGGAAACAAAGTCTGAGTCTGTCGAAACCAAGAAGGACGTTACAGCCGCAATATCCGCCGGTTGGCCCAATCGACCAAGCGAGATCATCATCTTGGCCATCTGGCGCATTTCTTCTGGAATGCCGTGAACCGAGTCAGCTTCTTTCGCGGCAGTCAATCGAGTCTCAACGAAACCTGGTGCAACGGCGTTGACATTGATCGAGAAAGGCCCGAGTTCCATCGCAAGCGTTCTGACGACCGAAATGATCGCGCCTTTCGCAGCGCTGTAGTTGAACTGCCCGCGGTTTCCCATCAGTGCTGCAACGCTTGAGGTGAAGACAATCTTGCGGTTGTAGGCGGGGGCGCCAGCTGCCGCCATTTCAGCCTTTGCGGCTTCTCGCATATAAGGCATCGCCGCAAGCGTCGAGTGAAACCCTGTCCGCAAGTTTGCGTCCAAGACGAAATCAAAAGTCGCATCGTCAAGGCCGTGAAACATCTTGTCGCGGGTCGTGCCAGCGTTGTTCACCAAGATATCGAGCTTGCCGAATTCGTCAACAGCGGCTTTGGTCAAGCGTTCGGCTTCTGCCAAGTCAACGGTATTTGCCACACATGCAATCGCGCGCCCGCCAGCCTCGGAAATCAATTTGACTGTTTCGTTTGCTGGCGCATCGTCAATGTCGTTCACGACAATTGCGGCGCCATCGCTCGCTAGGCGAAGCGAAGTTGCCTGGCCAATTCCACGGCCACCGCCGGTGACAATTGCTACCCGGTCATCAAGTCGTCCCACGGTGTTGCCCCTTATTTCACGGACCTGCGGTGTGCTGGTCACGAAGCGGTTGAACTAGTCGCCTCGTACGGTACCGGCAGTTTGGTGAACGGGCGTTAGCAGTGTCAGCGAGTCTCTTTGTGCGAGGTGTGATGACCACATTTGGGGCAGAACTTGTTGAACTCGATCCGGTCAGGATCGTTACGCCGATTCTTCTTGGTGATGTAGTTGCGTTCTTTGCACTCGGCGCACGCGAGGGTGACCTTTGGCCGAACGTCAGTCGCCTTACCCACGACATGAACCTTTCGTTGTACTCGGACTTGCTCTTACGATCTTGCTGGTTGTGCTGGTGGTGCCGGTGGTGCAGCTCGATCAGTAGCGAGGGCCGGACTTGAACCGGCGACACAGCGATTATGAGCCGCTTGCTCTACCAGACTGAGCTACCCCGCCGTGTGGGGCTTTCGCCCCGGGTCGAGCCCCTTTACGGAATCGAACCGTAGACCTTCTCCTTACCATGGAGACGCTCTACCGACTGAGCTAAAGGGGCGCGTAGCCCACCAAGCGTACAGGGCAACTGGTTGGCGCGCCGCGCTGACTTTGGTCAGCGCCTTTCGACCCATATTGGGCTCAAATCAAAAACGAGGCCCCGACCAGCTTCTGCTGACCGAGGCCTCGTTCGGTGGCGAGTGAAGGATTCGAACCTTCGAAGGCAAAGCCGACGGATTTACAGTCCGCTCCCATTGGCCGCTCGGGCAACCCGCCAAGGCGCCATAGGCGGATGTCAGGATACATAGCGACGCCCA
>JAHEXM010000360.1 GCA_023252115.1 Micrococcales bacterium
ACGCCGAGGGACCGGACAGCAAAGGAAACGCGATGTAGTCCTTGATGATATGTGGCCTGGCTTTACCCCACATGTTCTTGAAGTGCCTGACTCCGTGTTCCGCTTGTTGTTTCCACCCGCTGGGTTCATTCGGGTCCACTTCAGGTTCCGTCGCATAACGGGCAACGCCCGTTTCGAAGTTCGTCGAGAGCCAGGCGTTAATCAGCAGCTGAAAAAGGTGGTGGCGCTCCCACGGTTGGTCTTTACTCACGCGCAAGATGCCGTAGCCGATATCGGGATCTTTGCCAATGACGTTGGTCCACATGTGGTGCAAGTTGTTGTGCGCGTACTTCCAGTCTTCGGCGGGCACGAGAATGTCCCACTCCCAAGTCGTTGAGTGGATTTCTGGATCGCGCATCCAGTCCCACTGTCCGTGCAGGATGTTGTGCCCGAGTTCCATGTTTTCCACGATCTTTGCAACCGTGAGCATTGCCGTGCCAGCAAACCAAGCTGGTGGGAACAGCGATACAAGCAATGTCGCACGTGCCGCCGTTTCAAGTGCACGCTGAAATTTGATTACCCGGTGGATGTAAGTGGCATCGTTTTCGTCGAGGTTGCTCATGACGTCTTCGCGTATCGCGTCGAGCTTGCGTCCGAGTTCTTCCATTTGCTCATCGGTCAGCTGAGGGGCTACTGAAGTCGTCGTCATGCGAATCCTAAATCTCGATTTCAATTGCGCTAGCAGGTGCCGAAACGCAAGTCTGAATTTGATCGCCCGGTTCGCCGTGAACTTCGCCGGTTCGCACGTCACGAACTTGCCCAGATACCAAGGGCAAAACGCAGGTGCGACAGATTCCCATTCGGCATCCATTGGGCATCAAGACGCCAGCTGCTTCACCGGCCTTGAGCAAGGTGGTATCACCGTTTACTTCTGCAGTCGTGTTCGTCTTGCTGAATTTGACGGTTCCGCCTTCGGCGCCAGTAGCCAGCACCGCCGTCTGGAAACGCTCCATGTGCAACAGGTGGGCAAGTTCCCGCGAACTCCACACCGAATGCGCGTCATCAAGCATTTCGGCCGGCCCGCACACCCACGCCACGCGATCATCCCAATCAGCAACAACATCTGCGAGCGAGTGCAGATTGATTCGACCGTGGGAGCGCGAATAGTGCTCGGTCAAAGTCAGCCAAGTGGCATTTCTGTCGACCATGTTGCGAAGCTCAGATCCGAAAATGACGTCGCTAGGGGTCGGAGCGCAAATCACCAGTTCGACGTCGGGGTGATTGCTTCCTGCTTCAAGAGTGCGCACCATCGACATGATCGGAGTGATGCCACTACCTGCTGCAATGAAGAGCACTTTGTCCGGAACGCGCCACGGTAAGACAAAATCGCCTGCAGGCGGCTGCAAATGCACGACGTCTCGGCGCCTGGCTCGATACCGCAGATAGCGAGACACCGTTCCGTGACTGGTGGTCTTTACGGTGATGCGCAGGTCTTGCGGCGCCGGGCCAGCTGCTGAACTCAGTGAATAGGAGCGCCACTGGCGAACGCCGTTGATGTCGACGCCGATCTGAATGTGCTGGCCAGCCCGGTGCGGGGGAAGCGGACGAGAAGGGCGCAGGACCAGGGTGACCGCGTCGTCAGTCTCGTCGATCACTTCATGGATGCGAGCTCGCAGGTCGGTGTGCCACATGGGGTTGACCAGTGACAGGTAGTTCTCGGGCAACAAGGGGGTGGTGAGCCGTGTCAGCCCACTCACGATCGCGTTCACCTTTACTACGATACCGTAACTTACGGATTCGTAGGTTACGTTCAGGTAAGAATTTTCTGCTCGGCTTCCTAGGCGTAGGAGTTGACCAGGGAGACAGAGCCGCCGCCGCCGCCTTTGGCTTCGGCGTCTCCAACCTCGCCAGCCTGGCGCTTGCGCACGGTTCCGCAAATCCACGAGTCAACTTGGCGGGCGGCAAGGAATTCGAGAGCTCGATCTGATGTCTCTGGACTGACGATCGCAAACATGCCAACACCCATGTTGAACGTCAGTTCCAGATCAGCGTTTGGCACGGAACCGACCGACCCGATGGTGGCGAACACTGGTTGTGGCGTCCAAGTTCCGCGATCAATGTCGACATGCATCATTTCTGGCAGAACGCGTGCCAGGTTGGCGGCAATGCCACCCCCGGTCACATGCGAGTACGCATGTACGTCGACATTCTCGGCGGCAACTAGGTCAAGGCAGTCACGGGTATAGATGCGAGTGGGCACAAGCAGTTCCTCGCCGAGAGTACGCCCGAAGTCAGGCATGTCCCGATCGAGTTCCCAGCCGAACTTCGTGAGCAAGACATTGCGGGCAAGCGAGTAGCCGTTGGAGTGCAAGCCCGAGGAGCGCATCGCGATTACCCGGTCACCGACTTTGACGCGCAACGGTCCAAGCAATTGGTCGGCCTCGACAACGCCAGTTCCGGCACCAGCAACGTCATACTCATCAGCTTCAAGCAACCCTGGATGTTCCGCAGTCTCACCGCCGAGCAGAGCGCAACCAGCGAGCTGGCATCCATCTGCGATCCCTTTGACGATCGCCGCGATTCTTTCTGGCACCACTTTGCCGCACGCGATGTAGTCGGTCATAAATAGCGGCTCGGCTCCGCATACGACCAAGTCATCGACGACCATCGCGACCAAGTCGATGCCGATCGTGTCGTGCACGTCCATTCGTTGCGCAACGGCGACCTTGGTCCCGACACCATCGGTTGATGTCGCGAGCAATGGCTTGCGAAACTTGCTCAGTGCGGATGCGTCAAAGAGTCCGGCGAAGCCGCCGAGTGAGCCGATTGCTTCACTGCGGGTGGCAGCCGCAACCGATTGCTTCATGAGTTCAACTGCACGTTCGCCAGCAGCAGTGTCGACGCCGGCTGCAGCGTAAGCGCTAGCGCTACTCGAG
>JAHEXM010000361.1 GCA_023252115.1 Micrococcales bacterium
TGCGACCCTGCAAGACGTCAACCAGCCAGGCACGCGCATTGGTTTGCGAGCCTGTATGTCCAACACGGTCTATGACCTGATCGCCGGGGCATGGATGAACAGCGGCAACGACGCCGCAAGTGCGGTTGCCAACGCAGCCGGCGGCTGGGATACCGCGACGAAATTGATGAACGAAGAGGCTGCGCGACTTGGTGCTACTCAGACGGTTGCGATGACACCGAATGGGCTGGATCGAGCTGACCAGCTGACGTCGGCCCAGGACCTGGCGGTTATTTTTCGAGCGGCGCTTGCCATTCCAACTCTGCGCCAAATCATGCGCACCAAGACTCTCGATGCCCAGACAGTTGGTGGTCGCACGATTCACCTCTATGCACACAACAAGATGTTGCAACTGAACTATCCCGGTCACTTGGGTGCCAAGACCGGCACGACTTCAATGGCGGGCAAGACTGTTGTTTCTGCGTTCCGACGCAACGGCAGGACACTGATCGTTGCACTCATGCGTTACGGCGGCCCCATGGAGAAAATTAGTGCGCCGCTGTACGACTGGGCATTTGCGTATGCGAAACATTTGACACCTGTCGGTCATGTTCCTGACCCGACTCCCCCTCCGTCAGTCGAGGCGCTGCCAGCGGTTCAATTGGATCAAGATGGCCATCCAATGCCGGGCCAAGATGCGTTGTTGAAAAAAGTGGATCCCGCCGCACTCGCAGGTGCCACGACAAACTCTGGTGGTCAGAGCGGCGGGAACATGTTGATTTGGTTCCTGTTGATCCTCGGTTTGGTTGCCGGAGCCGCCCTGCTCGTTTGGCGACGAATCCGAGTGAGTAGGCGGTCGCAGGTTGCCGACATTCGCGCAGGGATGATCGTGAAAAAAGCTCCAGCCGAGATTGACCTGACTGACAGTCGGCTCAGAAAGTAAATCGTTAACCGAATCGGTAGTGACGCTCTATCGGTTAGGCAAACGCGGCTGGGCTACAGACCTTGCCACGCCGGCTTGTGTTCATACGTCCATTTGTAATGCGCGGCATTCGCCAGTTCGGAGGCAGCAGCTTCGTCGCAAACAATCGTGGCGTGTGGGTGAAGTTGAAGTGCGGTTGACGGAATCATTGACGTCACCGGTCCTTCGACTGTCGCGCGAATCGCTTCGGCCTTGTTGGCACCCCACGCAAGCAGCACCAGGTGACGTGCGCGCAAGATCGTGCCTACGCCTTGAGTCAAAACATGCGTTGGAACCTGTGACAAGTCGTCGTCAAAGAAACGGGCGTTGTCTTCGCGAGTCTGATCAGTCAGCGTCTTGATGCGAGTTGGTGATGCCAAGGACGAGATTGGCTCGTTGAATCCAATGTGGCCATCAGTGCCAACACCCAGAATCTGCAAGTCGATTCCGCCCGCAGCTGCAATGGCATCGTCATAGGCGATGGACGCTGCCTTGATATCGCTGGACCAACCGTCAGGACCGTGAACCGACGATGGTTGAAAGTCAACGCGATCGGCGATCTCGCGCTTAATGACCGCGCGGTAGGACTCGGGGTGGTTGTCGGGGAGACCGACGTATTCGTCGAGGGCAAAACCGGTGGCCTTCGCGAACGAGAGGCCGTCTTCGGTGTGGCGTCGGACAAGGTCGTCATACAAAGGAAGAGGAGTGCTGCCGGTTGCAAGTCCGAGCACCGCTGCCGGGTTGCCGGTCAGTAAGTCAGCAATTGCGCCACCAACAAGACGACCGCCGTCTTCAGCAGACGGAACGATTACAACCTCCACAAGAACCTCCACACGGCAGATCTGCTCGTTCCGGGATCAGCTTCAACTCACGACCTCCACCCGGACAGCGAAGTCGAATTGCACGATAGCGGGCAAAACCCGCTGAAGCCCGAGGTCGAAGCACAAGTGGCGGCGTCACGACCGCGCGCGGGTTTCTCTAGAGAGCGAATCCGGCACGCATGCTTGCAGCGCCGCCAGCTCCACCGAGCAGCGGAACGTTGAGTAGCTCTTCGGTCGTGCGCAAAAGGGAGTAATGGGTGTAGTTGGTGGCATCTCTTGTGCCCGGTGTGATGCTTTTCGCCATCACAATCACCGGGATCGTGTTGTCGGCGCCGCCTTCGTCATACGTGAGTACCACCAGAGTGTTTCCCGCCTTGTACTCGTTGGTGGCAAAGAGCCTGGGCAGGAAAGTGGATAACCAGTTGTCTCCGTATGCCACAGATGTGTCATGGGTGTTGCTGTCGTTGTTGGGCGTAATGAAGGTGAAGGGAGCAGATATGTCCGGGGCCGCCGTGTTCAAGGGAACATCCTGCGCCGAACATTGCGCTGCGATGTTGGTGTAGTAGGTCGCCGGGTTGTGACGCACGGCGTATTTTCCGGAGTTTGACTTGGAACAATTCGCCGTCATCGACTCGTTAAGCGCACGCCAACCGCCAACGCCGAGCTGTGAAAAGATGCTTGGCACATTCAACGGGTGTTGGGCAGGATCGGCATCATCGATGATTCCCTGCGTGCTTCCTGAAGTCATCGCGATGTAATTCGGTAACGACGGATGAGTGATTGCGTGAAAGTTTGACGCGACTCCGCAGCTATTGGCCACTGAATTGGTATATGGCGCATTGGGTGATCCGAGTACCTCGCTGGATCCCTTGTTTTCCATCGTGATCCAAACGACGTGAATCCATTGCGCGGGTTTTGGCCCGGCACCACACGCTGATCCCACTGGTGTTGGAGTGGGTGTTGGAGTTGGGGTAGCCGTCGGTGTTGGTGTTGGTGTGGTGTTGATCAGGTTGGGGGTGGGTGCGCCTTTGATGGAGAATTGGAAGCGGTCCAGGTTGACGTAGTCGCCGCTGTAGCCGGTGGTGAAGACTGCGAATAGTTGGTGGGTCCCGGTGACACCACCGGCATTTGCTGGGA
>JAHEXM010000029.1 GCA_023252115.1 Micrococcales bacterium
CCGCAGGCGCGCCCGGCGTAGACGTCGACCCCGTGGCCCTGAAGCCATTTCTTCCCCGAAATTGTTGCGCCGGAACTCGCAGTAGCGACCGCCCCAGAACCGGCCAGTGCAGGCAGTGCTGCCGGCGCGAGCGTGATCAGTGGAATTGCGACGGCGGTTGCGGCTATCAGACTTTTGTGGGTTGACATCTGATTGAGTAGAGCCGAGAAACCACTGGAAACAAAGGGGAAACGGCACATTGTGAGACTCTTCATCAGCCGGTGTGGGGGGTTGCGAGTGATCGACCTCATGGTGCTACGCAGTGCGCTTATGCGGCATATGTCCGATTATTCGCGCGGTTCCTGAAAGCCACTGATAGACCGATCGCCACACGCGAGTCGTCAGGCTGAGTCAAAAGAAGTACCGTCAGGACGTGGGCTTCTTCATGAAAGCGAGCGAGGGCACAACGTCCTCAGCGGGCTCTGTGTTGGGAATGCTGGGGGAGTTGTTTGGCCCGGCTCAAAAGCACACCACCGAACAACAGGAACATGAACGCCTCGCGCGACCGCGATCCGATGCCGCCGATCCCGGTGCCGATGGTCCAGTCGACCTGGACGGAAATAAGGCGCGCATTCGACTGCCTAAGGCATCACCCGACTCTGCTGAGGAGCCGGGCTGAGTGTCGAAACCGGGGGAGAACGTTCCATCAAGTACGGCCGATAAAGCCAACGTGGTACTCGATCATGTGCTCTCGGCGCGTGAAGGTTCTGAAGAGCGCCCACAACAGCGAGCGATGGTCAACGCGGTTGCAGCAAGTTTTGCCGAGCGTAGGCCGCTGCTTGTCCAAGCTGGAACCGGTGTGGGGAAATCACTTGCCTATCTAGCTGCCGCTGCTGCCAGCGATCGACGCGTGGTGGTTTCCACCGCAACGCGGGCTTTGCAGACACAACTCGCCAACGACGATGCCCCGGTTATTGCTGCCGCAGCCCGAGAGCTGAATCTTCGATTCGACGTTGCTGTTCTCAAGGGCCGGTCGAACTATCTGTGTCGGCGTGATTTTGATCTAGTTCAAGCTGACGAAGCCCAGGCCCAACAATCATTCGACGTTACCGACTCCAAAACCGGAGCCAGTGCCGCCTGGAAGTCGTTGGTCGCCTGGGTCGACACAACCCCCGATGGCGACCGTGCGAATGCACCGGTTGTCTCTGATTCAGTGTGGGCTTCAGTCTCAACTGATTCTGCTGGCTGCCCGGGTGCAAGTTCATGCACATTTGGGGACGAGTGCTTCGCCGAAGAGGCTCGTGCAATCGCGCATGACGCTGACCTTGTGATCACCAACCATGCACTAACTGCACTCGAACTGACTGCCGAAGACCCGTTCATTCATCCCGATGCAGCGATTGTGATTGACGAGGCGCACCAAGCCGAGAACTACTTTTCGAATGCATGGGGTCACGAACTTGATCCAGAGGCACTCTCGTCACTTGCGCGGACTGCTGTTCGTCAAGTTCCGGCGAACGATTCGGTGGCTCGTGATACCGCAAACGTCCTTGCGCGTTCGGGGGAGCAGATTGGCAGCCTGTGCCTCGGCCTTCGCGAGGGGCGACTGACTGAGTTGCCAGACGCATTGCGGGACCTTTTGATCACCGTGCGAAGTGATGTTGCCAAACTCGCCAGCGCCTTCAAAGCCACCGACGCTGAACCGCTTTCGTCGGCAGCGAAGGAATCGCAGACACGACTCCTTAATGTCGTCGAGGACATCGATGCCATCACCACCGGGGCAAACGGCGCCGATACCGGAACGGTCGTGTGGCTTGACATGGGTTCCGGCAATATCCAAACGCCGGTGCTCCGAACAGCACCGCTACACATCGGACCATTACTGAACACATTGCTCGGGGAGCGAACCCTTGTCGCCACCAGCGCGACCTTGACCGTGGGTTCAGACTTTGGGCCACTTGCATACGCGTTGGGGATTGATTCAGGAACTTCGCGGGTCGTTGCACCGACCCACGACGCTGACTTTGATGTGGTCGACGTGGGTACGCCATTTGATTTCGACAAACAAGCAATGCTCTACATACCAGGCCGGGACTTTCCTGCGCCCGTGGGCGCGAGTCGCGAAGCCCACACAAAAGCAGCGCTTGAGCAGACAGCTGGTTTGGTCAAAGCTGCCGGCGGTAGGGCATTGATCCTGTCCACCAGTACGGCGGGCGCCGCGCGTTTTGCCGAGCACCTGCAGAAGGAATTACCGCTATCAATTTCGGTTCTTGCGCAGGGTGATGCGCCAGCCCCCGTGCTTATTTCGCAGTTTTCGGAAAACGAGACTTCCGTGTTGTGTGCGACATCGGGAATGTGGGCAGGGCTGAACGTGCCGGGGCCGTCGCTCACGCTCGTGGTTATCGACAAGCTTCCGTTTCCGCGTCCCGATGACCCGCTAAATTCAGCGCGCTGTGATGCAGCCGATGCTGAAGGAGGAAATGGCTTTGCGCAAGTGAGCTTGGCGCATGCTGCACTGAACCTGGCGCAAGGTGCGGGACGGCTAATTCGCACCAAGACGGATCGCGGAATTATTGCCGTCCTCGACCCACGAATTTTGAGCAAGCCTTACGGCAAGACCCTGCTGGCATCTCTGCCGGAAATGCGCCGCACCAGCGACTTGCAAGTGGTGATTGATGCGTTGGGTCGCATTACCAGCTAATTCTCGGGGCAAGCCACGCCGGTTACGGCCGAGCTATTCCTCGTCGTCGCTCTTGCCCTCTTCTTGTGCTTCTTTTCCGTGCGGGTGATGTTTAACGTCTTCTTCGTGTCGGCGTTCGTCTTGGCTCTCGTTCGGATCCATTTGATTCTCCTTGTTGAGTTCGGAACGCGGCTAACTGATAATTTCGTACTCGTACCCGACGAATAGTCCGGTGGCACTGATACCTGGCGTGGTGAGCAACAGTGTCTCCAAGTCCTTTGGGTCCATGCTCCCGTCTATCGCAAGGTCCATGACGAGCAATGCATGCTCGTCGATGACGCCGCCGTCCTTGCCGCCGGCTGGCCGTACTTCAGGCATAACGCCTAGTTGTTCGCCTAGCGTATTTCGCACCAGATTCGATGCTTCGGGGATCACTCCGAGGGGAACGCCGTGCGTAGTGCCGAGACGATCAACAAATTTCGATTCGTCGACAAGAATGATTCGTTTCTTTGCTGCGGCGAATACCAACTGTTCGCGGACGAATGCTCCGCCGCGACCCTTGATCATGTTATGGGATGGGTCAACCTCATCGGCGCCATCGAAACACCAGTCAGGGCGCGCCGCAACGAGACTGGTAATTGGAAGTCCCAGTCGAGTACATACCGATTCAATTTCTAGTGATGTCGGTACGCAGTTAATTGACAGTCCTTGCGCGCTGACGCGCTTTCCCAGAGCCAGGAGGGCAAGGAAGCTCGTACTGCCCGAGCCGATGCCGATGACATCCCCGTCATTTGCTCGATTAGCCAGCTGCTCGGCAATTTCGCGTTTTGACTCGATGTTGGAAATCTCGGTCGGCCAAGTCGGTGTTGTCAGACCATCCCACTGCACGGCTGCCCCTTTTGATGTCTCTATTGGCTGGTGATTGTGAGCCTAGGGCGCTCGGCAGGACGACGCCCGACAGACACCGCCGGTGTTCACCCGCCAGAATGCAAACGTGGCCGAGGCAGATCAAGGTGAGCGTCGCCGGGGACGCTTCTCCTCGATGCGTAACAGGGCGCTGACTCACGGCGAAAATGTCGCACAGGAGGCCCAAGCATCGCTTGAGAGGCACACTCGTACCTCGGAATTCGTCGATCTCGTGCGACGGATCATCTATCACCAAGGCCAAGAGCGAACGAGCCTCGCTGCGGCCGGTGCAGCGTTCTGGATCATTCTGTCGGTCTTTCCCGCCGCAATCACCGTGGTGATCGTCTTTGGCTTGTTTGTCGATCCGAGTGAGATCGCCAACTCGTTAGCTCACTTGACTGCGTGGGCGCCGGGGACTGCCGGTCAGGCACTTGTTGCGCAACTACAACAGGTTGCCGCAACAGACCGGACAACCCTGTCGATCGGATTGCTTGTCTCGGTCGCAGTAACACTGTGGAGCGCATCGGCTGCCGCTTACGGCCTAGCCCGCTCAATTCAACAGTCGTATTTGTTGCCACCGCAGAAGTACCTCCTCGCCCGCGCGCGCTCATTTCTGGCAGGTATCGCAGGCGTGGCATCGCTTGCTTGTATTGCGTTCGTTACGACTCTCACCAGCAGAGTTGATGATAAGTACAGCGGGGGATGGCAGGGCGCGGTTGTCTTTTGCCTCGAGATTGTGCTGGGGTTCGCCTTGGTGATGGCGCTAATGGTGGGGCTCTATCGCTATGGCATTGCGCGCAAGACTGGACTAAAGCCGTTACTGCCCGGTGCGGCTTTGTCGACGTTTGGTGTTGCCGCAGTGGTGATTGGCTTCGATGTCTATTTGTCGCTTTGGGGAAATTACTCCGCCATTTATGGTGCGGCAGCTGGAATCGCGATCGCATTGATCCTTGCGTATCTGGCGATGTACGTAATCCTGATCGGCGCAATCCTGAATGCGCAGCTATCAAAAGCGCATTTACCCGACACGGACGACGTTGTGCCGCTAGCCGGTGACGAAGTCGTCACGAACCCCGATCATGTCGATGTCCAAAACACCTAAGTCACTCAGAACCTGACCGGCTTCTATTGCGTTCTCGACGAAATAAAACGGAATGCCCTCTGCGCGAAGGCTTTGACTCTCTGTCCTAAGCTCATCAGCTCGCTCCGCCATGTGTTCCCCGACATCCATAATGATGATCGCTTTTACTTGACCGGGATGTTGGCGCGCAATCTCTAAGTATGCTGCCGGGTCCTTCTGGCCAGAGTCACCAATCATGACGAACGTGGACTCGGGATTGCCGGTAAACAGTTTCTGCAGTGTCTTGCGTTTGTGTTCACGACCGGAGCGAAGCACGTAACGCTGTTGCGGCAGCCAGTCGGTCAAGAAGCGCACACCGTCGGGAAAGTCGTTCAGCTCAAAAAAGTCAGTGAGCATGTCGTACATGATCCACGGGCCAGTCGACAGATAGAAGAACGAAGGCATGTGAGACCCGTCGACTCCGTGCGCGAGGCCTTGATAGAGCGCTGCCATGCCCGGAATCGGCCGCCGAGTTTGGGCGTCACGAAAAAGGGTTCGCCCGACTGCGACCATTCCTTCGCTCAGCCCCGTCTTAAGAACGGTGTCATCAACATCGCTGATGATCATTACCGCGCCCGGTTCCGGAACCAGAATGTCGCCGACTGCAGTTGCGGGGTTTTCTGATTTGTCGACCGGAATCGTGGCGGCGTCATATTCGTACCAGCCGGGCTCAAGGTCAGGTGCAGGCAATTTGACCTTCGCGTACCCATGGCGATCCGTGGTGGCTTTTGCTGAGAATTCGCCCATGGTTATCCGAACTTGCACTCCGGGAAAGGCCAATGCCACGAACCGTCGGAGGTTGGTGCGCAAAACGTTCCTAGTGTCAATTGCCTCAGCCGCTGCTGGGATGACCGGTTCCTCCATGACTCGGACCCTGACGTGAGCCTGCCCATCGGTGACATACCCACGAAATGGCTCAACGTAAGTCGCGCGCAATGAGTCTTTACCGATCTTGCGCTCACGCCGAAACTCAGCCACTCGATCCTCAAGATCGGCGATGATCTGGGCTGTTTTGGCGCTCTTGGCGGCATCAGAAAGCGCACCCTTGGTGTCCGTTGCAATGACGCCGGTCTTATAAACAGCTCGCTTGGCGTGCCGCTTAAGCCGTGTTCGTTTGGAACGGGACTTCTTCTCATCGGCCACGTGCCTACCTTTCCAGGCTAAGTGCTCGGGTGCCTACTTCAGCGCGAAAGGTGAGCCCAGCCGAGTGTTTGGTGTCCGCTTTGCGCGTATTAGGCAAGACACGCACTCCGTCCACGGCCCGGGTGCCACAGATTTGTCCCATCAGCATTTAGGTTTTCGTTCATGCGCTCATCTCTGTTCCGATCACGCTTCGTGCTCGGTTCGATTTGCGCAACGATGATGTGCACGGCTGGACTCAACGGTGCTATCGCTTCAGGCGCCGAGGGCGCATCGGCTCAGGCGCCGAGTTCAAGCCTTGACAAGAAGCTGGCATCGACCAAAGACCAATTGGCTGCAGCCTCATTGGCAGTTACTCGCGCAAATGCGGCAGTCGATGCAGCAACGGCACAAATGCCCGCAGCGCAAGCCAAGGTGGATGCTGCTTTGGCCGCCTCTGCGGCGGCTGAACGTCAACAGGAAGTTGCAAAAGCCGCCGTGGCCGCGGCCCAGGCGGCGGTTGCCGCCCAGAAGCACCAGGTTGATCTTCAACAAGCTGAAATCGACAAGCTTGCGCTGCAGGTCGCCGGTCTTGCTCGTCAGTCCTACATCGGTGGCGGCGAGAACCAGGAGCTCGAAATCCTGCTGCAGTCACAAAACCCGAGTCAGTTCGCAACCCAGATGCAAGCAGTCCGCCGCACATCGCACGCGAATTCTGTTGCATACGATCAGATGACCGCTGCGAAACTTGTGCTGACTGAAAAACTCTCCGAGTTGCAGCGACTGAAAGATCTAGCCTCGCAGCAGCAGAGCGTGGCTGATTCAAAAGCGCAGGATGCGGAAAATGCAAAAAACTCGGCTGCTGCCGCCGAACAGTCGGTACGCGACTTGATCGCCTCACGGCAGTCGTCATTGGCTGCAGCCGCTGCAAATAAGTCCCAAATCGCCGCCGCATATCGAAAGTTGCTCGCCGAACAGCGCCGCATCGCTGGCGTCTCGGTAAATATCGGTACCCAGCGAAATGCCCAACAGGCAGTGAAGTGGGCGATGGACGAAATTGGTGCTGGGGGATACAGCAACCTGTGCCTGAAGTTCGTCGATGATGCCTATAACCCAACGGGTAGCCGGGTCGGTACAGCAATTGGTCAGTGGTATCGGGCAAAAGAGCATGGCTACGGGCATCCCAAGGATCGAAATCCCCCTATCGGTGCGCAGATTTTCTATTGGACTGGTAACCCTGCCCGCCATATCGCGATCTATGTGGGAGACGGACTTGCGGTGAGCACCGATGCCGACAATGGACGCGTCGGTCTGATCAAAATGACCGAACTTGACGGCTGGGGTGACTACGTCGGCTGGGCTTCGGCCTATTACGGCTAAGTGCGTTACGGCTTATTCAATCCTGGGAATTAAGTCCTCAACTGAATCGCCATATTGATCCAGGCGCTCGTTGAGTGTGATGGCAGCGCTGATCAAAGCTAGATGAGTGAATGCCTGTGGGAAATTCCCCAACTGTTCTCCAGTTGGCCCGATCTCTTCGGAGTACAAACCGAGATGGTTGGAGTAGGTGAGCATTTGTTCAAACACCAGACGCGCTTCGGCGACTCGGCCAGCTTGCGCAAGCGCATCCACGTACCAAAACGTACAGAGCGAAAATGTTCCTTCGTCACCTTCAAGGCCATCGGGTGTGGCCTCTGGGTTGTACCGAAAGACCAAGCTGTCGGAAACGATTTCGCGCTGCATCGCATCAAGCGTGGACAGCCAACGCGGATCTCGCGGTGAGATGAAACCAACGAGCGGCATCTTCAAAACCGAAGCGTCAAGGACATCAGTGTCGTAATGCTGGACGAACGCCCCAATCTTCTGGTTGTATCCGCGATCCATGATCTGCTCGTAGATCTCGTCCCGTGCCGTACGCCAAACCGGAATTGGTGCGGGGAAGCCTCGGTCGCGTGCGATGCGAATTGCCCGGTCGAATGCGACCCAGCACATCAGTCGGGAATAGACGAAGTCTTTCTGGCCCCCACGAGTTTCCCAAATGCCCTCGTCGGGTCGATCCCAGTTGTCGGCTAGCCAGTTGACAATCGACTTGAGGTCGAGCCACATGTCGTGTCCGATCATGCGGCCACGTGTCCCGACTTCGTAAATGGCGTCAATTGCTTCGCCATAGATGTCGAGCTGCAATTGATCGGCAGCGCCATTTCCAATGCGAACAGGCTGTGATCCTTCGTAGCCCTCCAAATGCCACAAGTCTTCTTCGACCAAGTCTGATGTGCCGTCAATTCGATACATCAGCTTCAGTGGTCCATTGCCCCCGGTAGCGTTGCGGTCTTGGTCTTGTACTCGTCGTGAAAGCCATTTGAGAAAGGCCACGGCTTCGTCGGTGTAGCCAAGTTGGGTGAGGGCAGTGAGCGAGAACGAAGCATCACGGACCCACGTAAAGCGGTAGTCCCAGTTGCGTTCGCCACCAAGCTGTTCAGGGAGGCCGGCAGTTGGTGCAGCAACCAGCGCTCCAGTTGGCGCATACGTCATGAGCTTGAGAGTCAGCGTTGAACGGTTGACTTCTTCGCGCCAGCGACCAACATAGTTGGAACGGGTGATCCACTCGCGCCAGTACTTGATCGTGCCTTCCAAGAGTTCGGTTACCCGCTTGGGAGACAGCGCGCCTGCAGTCGAACCCTTCGGTCCCGTGCACAAGATCACCCCAGAGACGTCGCCGTGCCGAAGGGTGAACTCTGTGTGCACGTCCCCGTTGGGGATTTGCTTTCCGTGCGAGTGGTCGATCTTGGCTGTGGTGTGAATGGAAAGTTCCGTGTCATCGGTGGTGATGAGTGCGTGATGGTCGGCTAGATCGGTGTGATGTTCTGCACGGCCATAGTCAAACCGTGGGGCGCAAGTCATCTTGAACTTAACCTCGCCACGCACTACGCGGGCAACACGCACGATGCGGTGAGTCTCGGATGCAACCGTTGGATGGTGAATCGGCATGAAGTCGATAACTTCGCCGACACCCTCACTCGTGAGGAAACGGGTGATGAGAATTGCGGTGTCGGCGAGGTAGAGCTGCTTGACGACGGCGTTTTCGTCGGCCGCTGCTAGCCGGAAGTAGCCACCCTTTTCGGGATCAAGCAGCGAAGCAAAAATGCTGGGGGAATCGAAGCGCGGCGAACAGAACCAATCGATGGTGCCGTCGAGTCCCACAAGGGCTGAAGTCTGCAGGTCGCCAATAAGGCCGTGGTTAGCAATTGGGGGGAATTTCGACATGCCGCGAGCGTACTGATCGAAACCTCGGGAAGTCGGGGCACGAACTCTTCCGGGCCATAGCGGCGCTGTCCGCGAAATTGACCAAGTCCTTCGCTATGGTCGCAAAATGACTCGTTCCGAACGAGTGGCCCGTAGTTCCATGTTTTCCCGAAGCGGGGCGCCAAATGCGGCGGTGATTCGATAATGAGCGACCAAATTCCAGGGGACCTCCCAGACCTCAAAGACACGGTTTTAGGCGAGACGCCGCAGTCATTTGCCGCGAAACGCACGATCAAAGTCTTTGGCGTATGGAGTTTGGCGATCTTTACGTTCAGTTTCCTTGCCAACGTCAACACCACACCTCAGCTGGCAACGTTCGGCTTGGGCGCGATTTTCCTATTCGTCGCGGCCATCGTGCTTTTCTTGGGTCCCACAGCCATGGCTTCAGCCGAGATGGGTGCTGGTTGGCCACGCACTGGCGGGATCTACGTCTGGACCAGATTGGCGTTTGGTGAAGCTGCCGGGTTCATGATCATTTGGCTTGAATGGGCGAACTTCGTCGTTGCGTGGCCCGGGATCATGGGCACGATCACGTTGCAGGCCGCGTATGCGATCAATCCCGGACTGGATAACAACAAGGCTTTCTTAGTCTTTGTCGTGGTGGTCGTGACGTGGTGCGCAGCCGCATTTGCGCTTCGCGGCCTCAAGACAGCGACAATTTTTGCCTGGTATTCGGTCATCGCTGGGACCGTTATTCCGGCTGCCTTGTTAGTCGGATTCGCTATTGCCTACCTAGTCCAGGGCAATGAACCGGCGATGGAAATCAGTACCGGAGCATTGGTTCCTGATTTCAGTTTCGCGAACGTTGCATTCATTTCTGGTGCGCTCTTGATGTTCTCGGGAATTGAGATTTCGGCAATTCACGCGGGCGATGTGCGCAACCCGTCCAAAACAATTCCACGAGCGAATCTGATCGCCGTCGCACTGTGTTTCTTGCTGTTCGCGCCATTGACCCTTTCGATCGCAACCATCATTCCAAGCGACCAGATCAATATCGTGACGGGACTCGTGCAGTCCGCGGATGTCATCTTCAGCAAATTTGGTATGGCATGGCTGACACCAGTTTTCGCGTTTTTGATTGTGTCTGGCCTCATCGCTGCGCTTGTTCAAATCATTAACGGTCCGTCCCGCGGTTTGCTGGTAGCCGGACGCGAGGGTGGAAACCTGCCGCCACTGATGCAGCGCGAAAACAAGAACAAGATGCCGATCGTCATCATCATCTTGCAAGCTGCAGTCAGTTCGGTTCTGGCAATGGGCTACTTCTTCTTGGGCTCAGTTCAAAACGCTTGGTTCATGTTTGCCCTGATTCAGACGAACATGACTTTGATTTTGTACATCATGATGTTTTGTTCACTGATCCGTCTGCGCTACGCACGACCCGAAGCCGAACGGCCCTACAAGATTCCTGGCAAGTGGGTTGGGTTGTGGGCTGTCTCGGGCGTTGGTCTCATGGTGTGTTTCTTGGGAATTTTGATTTCATTCTTCCCAACCAAGGAAGCAGCCGGTATGCCCGTGATTGTCTACGTGCTCATCTTGTTGCTTGGGACCGCAGCTTTTGTAGCGATGCCGTTCGTGTTCTGGATTTTCCGCAAGCCGTCGTGGA
>JAHEXM010000362.1 GCA_023252115.1 Micrococcales bacterium
AGGAGCAGCGACTAGGAGCCGAGTTCTTGTTGCTCGATCGCGCGAATCTGCTCAACCTCAGCGCACCTGAAATGACAGTGCTTGTCGGTGGCCTTCGAGTTCTAGGTGCAAACCACCAAAAATCGCAGTTGGGTGTTTTCACCGAGAATCCGGGGACGCTGACGAATGACTTTTTTGTGAACCTGCTCGATATGCGTACCGAATGGAAAGCTTCGGCGAAATCACAAGACAAGTTCAAAGGTCACGATCGGGCAACGGGCGAAGTCAAATGGACAGGGAGCCGGGTGGACTTGGTGTTTGGCTCGAACTCTGAGCTGCGCGCAATTGCCGAGGTCTACGCGAGCGATGATGCGAAAGAAAAGTTTGTCAGCGACTTTGTCGACGCGTGGGTCAAGGTCATGAATCTTGATCGTTTCGATTTGAAGTAAGCGGCATGACGGAGACTGTCAAACTGGTAGAGGATGTTGGGCCACCCACTCAGACCAGGTCGGCGGATTCTTGCTACCGATCGGATATTGCTTAGCGTAGGCGTGGAAAGCAGTCACGATGTCAGCGCGTTTAGTCACTGAATCATCCTTGGACTTCTCATCGTCGGCACCCTTAAGCACATTGCTGGCACCCACAGATGCCTGCCGGTCGGCGATCTGTTTGGGCGACAACGTCGATCCGTTACTCAACATGTCGATGTAAGCGAGTACTTGGCCCGTCCGACCTTTGCCAGCCGCACAATGCACGAGCAACCATTTGTTTGGTGGCAGGTTGCGATAAACAGCCAGGAATTGATCGATCTGTTCGTTCGTCAGGTATTCGTGGTCGGCGGCGTATATACGGTGATAGTGCGCGCCCGTCCGCAGGATTCCGGTCTCTTCGGTAACGGCAGAGTTGAGTGGTCCGGGCAAAGTGGCGGGCTTTGATTCACCGATACTGCGGTCCGCCTTGCATTTTGTGACGCGGTCTACGACGGGCGTCGTCGGCGTCACGCTACTGAGTTGCGCCGACTCCCGTGCATCCACTTCCGCAGGCTTCAGGTCATTGTTGAGCGCATTTTGCGGCCCATACCAACTCACCATATTGGCACCGAAAAAACCGTGAGATTCCTTGCGAAGATCGAGTACAACGATGTCGCTCTTGGCAACGCCAAGCTGCTTAGCAGCTGCGTCAAATTGTCCTAACGAGAAGGAACCAGACGCCGCTACCTTCAAGTTAGACAAACCCTCGACGGGTTGGCCAGCGTCGCTGAGCCGCTTTTCGATCTGAGGGAAAGCACGAAAGTTAGGCTCAAGCGCAGCCTGATCAGCACTGTCCGAAATCAAGGTTGGTGATTTCGTGCCCGGGCAGGTCGAAGCTTCACCTGAACTCGCACACGATGCAGCCAACAGTGCAAAACACGTTACGGCCGACAGTGCTCCGGCCGCCGCGAGCCGACTTCGTTTCTCTCTCACTAATGATCTTCCTGTTGAGCATCACGTCTGACCTTTGTCCGGGTGTAATTACCCGCTGAGCAAGAAACCAAACATGTTGCCTGGCAATGTATGAACATGGGTGGGTCACCGGAGAACAAGTCGCCCTCGCAACTTATTGACGCGCGAATCAAAGAGCTGGGTGATTGGCGGGGCGAGATGCTCAGCCATCTGCGCGCATTAGTCAAAGAGGCAGATCCTGACGTTGTCGAGGAATGGAAGTGGAGAGGCGTTCCGGTTTGGTATCACGATGGAATGATCTGCACTGGCGAGACCTACAAGGCCGTGGTCAAGATGACGTTTGCCAAAGGTGCATCGCTGAAGGATCCAGCGGGCCTCTTCAATTCAAGCCTTGACGGGAACACCAGGCGCGCCATTGACTTTCACGAAGGCGAAAAGATCAACGAGAAGGCCTTGAAGGCGCTCATCCGCGCGGCTGTGACCCTCAACCAGACGGCGAAATAACTAGGTCGGAATAGCCATTTCGTCAACCCTCTAGCGCGCTTGAGAAACACCTTTGGGTTGCCCCTTTGCCGCGAACATAGAATTATCGGCTTCATCAAACATGTTAAGAAAGTCGAACTTGTTTGGCCGATCGCGAAACGCTTGCCCAAAACTCATTGAAACTGCGTAACCGTCGTGGTTCAGACGGCATTCGCTCTTGATGCGATCAACGATCTGTGACCAGTCCGCATCGCTGGGAATCAGAGCAAGAACTACGAACTCGTCACCGCCCCAACGGCAAACCAGATCATGTGCACGCGTGGCGTTTCGCAGCAGCTGTGAAAATTGAATTAAGACCTCGTCTCCTGCCGAGTGGCCAAACTCGTCATTTACCTGCTTAAAGTTGTCGATATCCCCGATGAGAAAACCAATTCCGCAATTGAACTTTCGCGCTCCAGAAATGAGGCGTTCAGCATGCGGTTGAAACGATGCCCGGCGCAGCAGGCCAGTGAGTAAATCATGCTGGCTTAAATAACGATCTTGTTGATCACGTTCGGCCCGGCGTATCGCAAAAGTGATTGCGCGTCCGATCGCACTGGGGTCCGAGTCTGCCTTGCAAACGAATTCATCGGCCCCGCCCGAAATGCAATCCGGTCCGTACTCCGCACTGCTGGATATTGCAACGACAGGCACCCCAACAAAATCAGTGGCAACTCGTGCTGCAGTCGCTGCGCCCGCACTATCGGGCAGATTGAGGTCGCACACGACGGCCGCGTAGCCGGAATCCACATATTCCAAACCCTCAGCAAGCGTTCCGACAACGTCAACCTGCACCATCTTGTCCGGCAAACCCAGAGCGACGTCGCGTTGCAGAACCATGGCATCGGTGCCGCTGTCCTCAATCAGGAGAATGGCTATAGGGGGCTTCACTCGACGTCGATCGCGGCCACGCTGCTGCGGCACTCTGCTGTTGATCTTGACCATCTGC
>JAHEXM010000363.1 GCA_023252115.1 Micrococcales bacterium
TTTGCCGGTAACGACACCGCCGACGGCATTCATACTGACACGACTCAGGAATTGCGGAGAGTAGGTCCAATCAGGAAGACCGGCTGTGTGACGCAAGAGTTGGCGCAAGCTGATCTGTCGCAGGATGCGTTGATCGCCTCGCCAGCCGATCCGGTTACGCCACTTCCATGCTTTGTCGTTTAGCGAGAGTCGGTGTTCTTGGTCTAGCTGCAGAATCAGCGCCGCGGTGAACGTCTTGGTGATGCTGCCGATATCTATCGTTCCGTCCGCGGAAACCTTGCCGCTGTCGCTGCGGGCAAAGCTGCGGATCGAGCCTCGTCTACTCGTTAAGGCTGCAAGCGCATAGGGAAGCTTTGGCGGTGTAGGCCAGCCAGCTGGCAACGCGCCTGCCGGGATTTGGTCGTTTTGGCGGATCTGTTCGAGCACTTTCGTGACGCCGAAACTTCTGTCGCCGGTTGTGGGTGGAGCATTGTGCGCTTCGGCCGGCACGGTCCACATGTTGGTCGCCAAGAGCGCGACTGTCGCGGTCGAGCATAAAGCCCGCCTCAACAACACTACGCCGCGCATAACCTTCTCCTCAGATGTCGCCGAAACCAACATCTTCCCTCGAAGACCTTGCACTGATCATCGCAGGCCACGAGAGTTTTGCCTGGTACAAGACTCGTTCGGCTGACACGCCCCCATGATGGATGGTCCCCTGAACTCACTCCTCAATCTGAGGCTTCGTAACAGCACGCGACGGGTGCCGTTGCTCTGTCAGACTTCGACATTGTGGCAACCACCGACGCTGGAGTGACCGCGCAACAGTCGGAGGACTCTGCCGAATCTCCGGTAAAACGGCCATGGCTGGCTCTGACCGCGCTCATGATGGCGCTATCGATGATTGTGATCGATGCAAGCCTGGTCAGCGTTTTGCTGCCGGACATGGTCGACGATCTTCACCTGAGTCAAACTGACGGTCAATGGGTCAACTCGATCTACTCGTTGATCTTCGCTTCGCTGCTGATCACTGTGGGTTTGCTAGCTGACAAATACGGTCGCCGCAAGTTGCTCCTCATCGGTGTCGTGGTCTTCACCATCGGCAGCATCGGAAGCGGCGTCTCAACGAGCCCCGAGATGCTGATTGTTTTTCGTGCGGTGCAAGCCGTCGGTGGCGCCCTCATGATGCCCTCAGCGCTATCGATGATCAACGTGGCGTTTGTCGGCAAACAGCGCGCGACAGCATTTGGAATGTTTGGCGCGGTATTCGGCGGAGCCGCAGCGCTCGGCCCGTTACTTGGTGGGTGGCTAGCGCAGGAGTTTTCTTGGCGATGGGCGTTCTTCATCAACGTCCCCGTTGCCGTCGTGGCCTTCATCGGATTGCTTTGGCTCTTTCCGGAAAGCAAAGTCGCTGGCATCAAGGGTTTCGACTTTGTTGGCATGGTTCTGTCGTTCCTCGGCCTCAGTGCGATTGTGTTCTCGCTTATTGAAGGTCAGCAATATGGCTGGTGGCATGCGGTCGGTGACTTCAAGTTCGGACCCATCAACCTCGGGGTCGGTGGAATTTCAATCGTGCCAATTTTGCTCGTCGTGGGCGTTTTACTTCTGGTCATATTGACAATTTGGGAGGACTATCGGTCGCGAGTCGGTGCTACAACATTGTTCAAACTTTCATTGTTCAAGATCCGTCGATACGGATACGGAAACGTTGTTGCACTCATAGTTGCGCTGGGCGAATTTGGCATCTTGTTTGTTCTGCCGTTGTGGCTCGAAAGTGTAGGCAAGTTGCCTCCGCTCGAAACAGGCGCGCTAGTTGCATTCTTAGCTGTTGGCACATTCATTGCGGGTGGTTCAGCTCGACGCCTCTCGGAAAGAGTTGGACCGACGCGCCTTGTCCGGTGGGGCATGGTCATCGAAATTGTTGGCGTGATTGCAATTGCCGCAACCATGAGTACGTCATTCTCGCCGTGGTGGATGGTCGTGCCGCTAATCGTCTATGGCATCGGCCTGGGGCTTGATTCAGCCCAGTTGACCAACGTCGTATTGGTTGATGTGCCTGCCGACGACAGCGGTCAGGCGTCAGCGATGAACAGCACGTTTCGCCAAGTCGGCAGTGCACTTGGTGGCGCAATAGTGGGAGCCGTTCTGTTCACGGGGTTGGCAACTTCGTTGAATCACCGCCTGGACTCGGTTCCTAACATCACGCCGACCGAACATAGCCAGATCGTGTCAACTGTGCGAGACACGTCAGGGCAGGCGATCAATGCGATGGCAAAGGATCCCGCGCTCAATGCTGTGACGACGCAAGCGGCGGAGGCCTATACCGACGCGGCACACCTAACTGCGGGTGTGTGCGCCACGCTGATTCTGTTCGGCCTGCTGTTTTCGTTTGGCCTGCCCGGAGACAAAGTTGAAGAGTCGGACCCGGAAAAGAAGTCGGAACCAGCAGCGGCGAGTTCCTAGAAGTGCCGGCGGCAAAAAAGGTGCGTGCTGTTGCCCTGCTTCGCGGTATCAATGTCGGCGGAAATCATCGAGTTCCAATGTCCGAGCTCAAAGTGTCGATGCAGGAACTCGGCCTCGAAAACGTCACTACGTTTATCAACTCGGGCAACGTCATCTTTACTGGTACCAACGTGACCAGGTTGGTGGAGCCGATCGAGTCGAAACTGGCAGCGGACTTTGGCTTTGACATACCCGTGGTGATCCGCACCGAGAAGAAATTTCGCGAGCTTGTGTCGGCATTGCCAGACGACTGGACGCACGGCGGTGAATTCAGCACACAGGTCATGTTCTTGCGAAGCTCTTATGAGCGCGAGGCTGTGCTGAATGAGTTGAGCATGAGACCGGGAATCGACGAGGCCTTCTACGCAACCGGCGCCGTCGTATGGCGAACGAAACGTGCGGATGCC
>JAHEXM010000364.1 GCA_023252115.1 Micrococcales bacterium
GAAGTCGGCAACCAGGCGCGACCCGCGTCGAGTCATCATGTATCCGCCGATGAGGAAGAGCGCCGCCGTCGAGAATCCGTGGTTGACCATGTAGAGCATCGATCCGGACTGACCCTGGCTCGTCCAAGCGAAGATACCCAGCGCAATGAATCCAAAGTGAGAGACAGACGTGTAAGCGATGAGGCGCTTGATGTCGGTTTGTCCGATCGCCAGTAGCGCGCCGTACAAGATTCCGATAACAGCCAGCACGATGATGACCGGTGTGTAGTACTTCGACGCGGCCGGGAAGATCGGCAAGCAGTAGCGGATCATGCCGAACGTTCCGACCTTGTCCAGCACGCCGACAAGCAGCACGGCAGAACCTGGCGTCGCCTCGGCAGCTGCGTCTGGGAGCCAAGTGTGGAATGGCCACAGCGGTGCCTTGATCGCAAACGCGATAAAGAACCCAAGGAACAGAATTTTCTGCGTACCGGGATCGAGATGGAGTTGCGTCAGCGTTTGGAAATTGAACGTTCCCTGGCCACCGAGTTCCTTCGCCGATGCGACGTACAGCCCGATAAGAGCAACGAGCATGAGTAGGCCGCCGAACAAGCTGTACAGCAGGAACTTGACTGCTGCATAAGCACGTTGCGGTCCGCCGAAGCGGCCGATCAGGAAGAACATCGGAACCAACATGGCTTCGAAGATGACGTAGAACAAGAACACGTCGGTCGCGGCGAAGACCAGAATCATGCAGGTTTCGAGCGACAAGATGAGCGCGAAGTAGCCCTTAACCGTGCCGCGCGAATGTTCATCGACGTCATTCCAGCCAGCGATCATCACGATCGGCACCAGAATGACCGACAGGGCGATCAGCACCAGTGCAATACCGTCGACACCAACCGAGTACGAAATCCCAAACGATTTGATCCACGTGTGCGATTCAGTGAACTGGAACGGTGCCGAGGAGTTCGCATCGAACTTGAACGCCATCGCGATGGTGACAACAAGTGCCGCCAGCGCAAAAGCGATGCCAACGCGCTTTGCTAGCAGAGCTGACTCTTTGGGCAAGACCATCAGAACGCCTGATCCGATAAGCGGGATCAGGGCCAGAATGGTGAGCCACGGAACGTTGGACATAGTCACTGCCTCACCAGGATTAGGGCGACGACCACAAGGACGACGCCTCCCAACATGGACAGTGCGTACGAACGAACAAAGCCGGTTTGGATGCGACGCATCCGGCCAGACAATCCACCGATGGCGGCCGCCGTGCCGTTGACCAGACCATCGACCCCTCGGTTGTCAAAGAACACCAGGCTGCGCGTCAACCATTGGCCAGTACGCATGAACACGGCTTCGTTGAATGCGTCGCCGTAAAGGTCTTTGCGCGCGGCGACAGTCAGCGGCGAGACGTGCTGGGGCGGCGTGATCGGAACGTCGCGGCGGTATTGCATGTAGGCGATGATCGCGCCGCAGATAACCAGCACCAGCGTGATGATCGACAACAGGTGCTCGTTAAACGGTGGGGAAGACTCAGTGAATCCAAGTACTGGTGTCAACCAGACCTCGATCGCGCTGTGGAACGCCAGTACGGCCATCGGGACCCACATCGTCTTGGGTGCCTCGTGCGGGTGCACGTCGTCCGTCCAACGGCTCTTGCCAGTGAAGGTCATCGTCCAGAGTCGGGTCATGTAGAACGCGGTCACACCAGCGCCGAGCAATGCGACCAACCCGGGAACCCAACCGCTGCCAAATGCCGCCTCAATGATCCGGTCCTTGGAGTAGAAACCACCAAACGGCGGAATGCCCATGATCGCGAGCCAGCCGCAGCTGAACGTCACGAAGGTAATGACCATTGCCGCTCGTAACGCGCCGAAGCGCCTCATATCGACTTGATCATTCATAGCGTGTTTCACCGAACCGGCTCCGAGAAACAGGTTGGCCTTGAAGCAACCGTGAACCACCAGGTGGAAGATCGCGAAGACGTAACCGGCGGGACCAAGCCCTGCGGCCAAAACCATGTAACCAATCTGGCTCATAGTGGAACCGGCCAGAGCTTTCTTGATGTCGTCCTTCGCGCAACCAATGATTGCGCCAAAGACCAAGGTGATGGCACCGATGGTGATGACTGCGGTTCGAGCAGCAGGTGCACCGTCAAATATCGGACCGGAACGGCAAATCAAATACACGCCAGCGGTAACCATCGTTGCAGCGTGGATGAGCGCCGAAACCGGTGTTGGGCCTTCCATTGCATCGAGCAGCCAGGACTGGAGCGGGAACTGCGCAGACTTACCGCAAGCGGCAAGCAGCAGGCACAGTCCAATCCACGTTAGTGTCGATTGGCTCGCGTGTGAGGCGTTGTCCAGCACACCCGGGAAAGTCACCGAACCAAACGTCACGAACATCAACATGATCGCGATTGAGAGTCCGACGTCGCCGACGCGGTTGACGACGAATGCTTTCTTTGCAGCAACGGCAGCTGTGGGTTTGTACTGCCAAAAACCGATCAGCAAGTACGAAGCAAGGCCCACACCTTCCCAACCGACATAAAGACCCAGGTAGCTGTCAGCCAAGACCAAAAGCAACATTGCCGAGACGAACAGGTTGAGGAATCCGAAGAACTTCCGCTTCTCGGGGTCTTCCTTCATATAGCCGAGCGAATAGATATGGATCAGCGATCCAACACCGGTAATCAAGAGCACGAACGTCATCGACAGTTGGTCGAGCTGAATACCGATCGGCACGTTGAAGTTGCCAACGATGATCCAGTCCCACAAATGCAGGTTGACGGGCCGGGAATCTGCAGGCTTGCTCAACATCGAGAAGTACAGAATGACTGCGGTCGCAAACGAGAAGACCGCCATCGCTACACCGAGGTATGGACCCCATTTGTTGGTCC
>JAHEXM010000030.1 GCA_023252115.1 Micrococcales bacterium
AGACTGATATGACGTGCCTACTGGTGCGGTTGGATCGCTGCTTGCAACGAGCACACCGGTCGAGTCAACTATGCCCACTGTGCCGCCGACTGACTGGCTATAGGCAGAGACCATGGCAGTCAATGCGGGATTGTTCAGTGCCTTCCCTTCCGACAACGCATCCTCGCTTCGTCCGGCAATAACGAACGCATCTCGTTGCAACTCTGTGATGATTCGATTGCTTTCAGTGGATCGCAGGTACAGCGCCAATGGAACATCCTGAACAATCAGAACCATGGCCGTAAGTCCCACCAGAACTGCAGCGAGTCGCCATTTCATTCAGCGACGTCCTTGGCAAACTCGGGATCATTCGGTCCCGACCCTGCGTCGCCGAGGCGAAACCCCACCCCGCGCACGGATTCGATCCAGCTCGGATCGCCGAGCTTTTTCCGCAGCGACGCAACATGGGCATCGACGGTCTTGGTCGGTCCGTACCAATCGGTTTCCCACACGTTGCGCAATATGTCGATACGTCGACAGACGGCGCCGGGGTCTTCGGCCAGGAAACTCAGCAGGGCGAATTCCTTAGCAGTCAACGCGATTTCGTTGCCGTCCACAAATGTGCGTTGGGCACGTCGATCGATGAGCAATGCGCCGATCTGCTGGCGCGCGGATTCAGGGTTCATCGAAGGCGCTATCCGGTGTACCGAGGATCGCCTGCCCACTGCGCGAATACGCGCGACCAGTTCGCGAATGCCAAATGGCTTCGCGAGATAGTCATCGGCGCCTAGTTCGAGTCCAACAACTTTGTCGATCTCTTCGCCACGAGCACTAATCACAATGATCTGTACCGATTCTGATTCGGCGCGTAGGGTCCGGCAGACGTCCTGGCCGTCAATATCTGGCAGCCCAAGGTCGAGTAGGACTATCTCGGGACGCGGTTCGCTTGCAGCCGCCGCTAACGCGGCTGTGCCACTGCTAACGGAATCCACGGTGTATCCGTTTGCTTCAAGCCCATGACGCACACTCGCAGCGACACCCGGGTCATCCTCAACGAGCAGAACGCGCATGTCTCATTGTGTACCTCACAAGATTGGATGCGGACGTCGCTCCGGGAAGCTTTCCAAACGTGAACGTCGAATTGGCAATTCCTTGGATTTAGCAATGACCACGGTTAATGCTTTTCGGGGTAACGTTTGATTTGAGGGTATTGAACCCTCCTTGGAGGTACTGCTGTGTCGCACGTCAGGGCAACTACAACGTTTTCGACGGTCGGCATCCTGCTGATCGCGGTTGCCGCCGGTGCCGTCAATGTTCAAGTTCTGCGCTCCGCTTCAGCTGCCAGCGATGCATCTACGCGAGACAATGTGCTGGTTATTACCGAATCGCCGGTCTCGGACTCACCCGCTAATACTGCGCAGGCCAAAGCGGATCACCCGATCGCGACAAGCGGCTCACGGTCTGCCGCTCTGACACATGCAGAAGCCAACAGGCCTCCGGCACCAAATTCGCGGCGTGAAAACGGGTCAGATGGCGCACAAAGCGAAGCCGACCGGTCCTCAGGTGGAGCAAACGCACACCAGGATTCGAGCAAGAGCCAGTCCTCGCATGACAATGCTCAAAGCGCGAACGGCAGTGCCGCGCAGCGCGACGACTAGTCGACCCTGATTGATTCAACTGATGACCAAGCCCCAGTTTGTGCATTGCCGTTGCAACTGAGGCACTATGTGCGCGTGCTTGTTTCAGTGCTCCGTCGAAGCGCATTGCTGACGATCATTGGCGTTTTCGTCTTTGGGTTAGCGGCATGTGGTTCAGGTTCGACCACCACCAAATCAAGTCCGAGCCCGCTGCCAGAGGTAGTGGTCACCAAGCTTCCGGCCTCCATCACAGTCGCTCGATCACAAACCATCAGCGTCAAACTCGACGCGAACCCTTCAACGGGCTTCGTCTGGCGCGTAACCGACGAAGCTGGTGCCACGGTCGTCCCTGGCCCAGCACCATCGCCAGGTGATCCTGCGGAGGGGACGCAAGCAGTCATCATGCGAACTGCTCCGACGTATGTGGCCGGACCGACTAACGAGCCGGGCGCAACGGGAATGTCCATCACCACGTTCGTTGCCCAAACCGCTGGGTCATCCGTTTTCAATTTCACGTACGGACGCCCGACAACAAACAACGGAGCCACCACCAGCCAGCTGGTTATCCGCGTCAACTAGCCAGCAGCGGAATTCACTCACCGTTAGTGCGCCAAAATCACCTTTCCGTCGGGCAGGTCATAAGTAATCGCGAACTCTCGGAAAGCGGCAATGCCCGAGATCAGAATCGGTGTGGGTGAATTAGTAATCGACACTTGATTCTTTCCAGCAGTTGATCCCGAAGTGAAACTCCACAGCGGCGTACCGCCTGCGCTGGTTGCCAACGACAGCGGCAGACCATCGGGGGCAAACGGAGGCGGTGGTGCGCCAGGCACTGATGTGCTGGCTGTAGTCAAGACTGACCCGGTGTCAAAAGTAGTGTTCAAACACTGCGATTGCTGCGGTGAACCAAACGCCCAGCAGCCCTGAATCGATTGATCGTTCCAAGCAGGCGCGCCATTTGATTGACGTTCGTCCGCTGAAGCCTGCATCGGAAACGCGGCTACCGGCGAATTCGGGGGACTGCCGAATGCAATTGTTCCGCTAGTTGAACCCAACGAGACGGTGTACGTCGAGGGAATACCGCCATCGAGTTGCAACAGCGGGTTGAAGACTGGCGCACTGTTGAGTCCAATCCCAACGATTCCATCGACTCGCTGATCGCTGGTATATCCGGCTGCATCGTGCAGGCCCGGACAATTGGGTTGCTCCGCCATGCACCCGACGTTCTTGACGACCTCAAACTGAATCGACCCTGCGGTCGGCATTCCACCAATAACAGCTGGTGCCTCGGCGCGCGTGCCGTTAAACACTGTCCCGTCACCGAATAGCGCATGCTCTTGCGTACCCGATGTCTTGATCCCGGAATCACCAACAGACTTCGCAAACATTCGCAGCCCAATCGAACCGGAGTCGAGCAGCATCGGCACAGTCGGTCCACCAGCAACGCTGACTTGCACGACAGGCCGTGGATGAGTCCCATCAACCGTGACGATTGATACCGGAATCTTTTTGCCTGCAAGCGGCCCACCCGCCGGGACTGAAGTCGATGGCATCGGGGGAACACCGAGGCAGCCGGAGGTCGCAAGAACCGCGGCTAGGCCAACGGCAAGCGCGGTCACACGCCGTCGGCTCGACACAGGCAGGCCGTTACTTCTGTCGATCCAGGATTGCCTGAAGAACGTTCTTGGCAGTGGTGCCGAGATCAGCATCGCCATGAACGTGGAGCTCGGGCTTCACTGGTTCTTCGTAACTTTGTCCCACACCGGTCATGTTGGTGATCTGACCAGCACGCGCTTTCTTGTACAAACCCTTCGGATCGCGCTCGCTGCACAACTCAGCAGGAGTGTCGACGAAGACTTCGATGAAAATTTCGGGCGAAAAGATTGCCCGCGCTGCGGCGCGATCCACTTCGAACGGCGACACCAGAGCAACGATCACGATGACCCCTGAATCGGCGATCAACCGTGCTGCCTCGGCCACGCGACGCACATTCTCGTGGCGATCCGCTGGATAAAAACCAAGGTCACTGGTGAGTCCACCGCGAACGTTGTCGCCGTCCAAGACCATTGTCTTGAGGCCCTCGTCGTACAACAGGCGGTCAACCGCATTCGCCAACGTGCTCTTGCCGGATCCGGGGAGTCCGGTCAGCCAAAGGACCACTGGTGTCTGTTTCATCAACTCGGCACGGTCCGCGGGTGCGATGCTGAATGCTTGAGCGGTGACGTTGCGGTCGGTCATCCCTAGCTGCTCCTACGTCTGAATCTGCGGTACGGGAATGTGGCCCCTAACTTACGCGCTGCCAATTCAACGGTCCGGTAGTTGGCGCGGTAATTCATCCCTGTTGCCCATGACGGCCTGCTCCCGAGGCGAATCGGGAAGCACCTTCTGCCGCACCGTTTTGTAGCGAGTGCATTCCCAACCCCCATTCGGTATTGAGGGCCTGGTCAAGCGATTGACCCCACGAGCGATAGGCCGATTCCCGATCGTTGCGTAGGCAATTCTGAGGCAATGAAGCTATCTCGTGAGCCAGGATTTCAGCGGATTCACGTGCACTGCCCGGTGGCACAACTCGACTCGCAAGTCCAATGCGTTGCGCCTCATCTGCCGACACCGGACGCCCGGTCAAAATCAGATCGAGGGCGACTCCCATGCCGACAATTTGCGGCAATCGAACCGTGCCGCCATCGATGAGGGGAACACCCCAGCGGCGGCAAAAGACTCCGAAAGTCGCGTCCGACTCAACGACACGAAGATCACACCAAACCGCCAGTTCGAGTCCGCCCGCGACTGCATATCCACTAATCGCAGCGATGACCGGTTTACGCAAATGCATCCGGGATGGCCCCATAGGTCCATCCCCGTCGGGCTCCAAGCGGTTCCCGCGACCCTGGGCAAATGCCGTCAGGTCAGCACCGGAACAAAACGTTCCCCCTTCGCCCCACAACACCGCAACGGCGGCATCATCGTCTTCGTCAAACGCGCGGAAGGCTTCAGCCAGCGCTTCAGCCGTTGGTTTGTCGACCGCGTTGCGAACTTCCGGTCGATTCAAAATCACCGTGGTGACGGGGCCTGACTTCTCGACCCGGACGGAACTCGCCTCCCCTTCCGCAAGGTGGAACTTTCCGTCCATAGTTGAACCACTTTGTTCCACTTTGCGGGAGGGGGGGCCTTCAGATGCTGGGGGTTTCGCTGGCATAGACCGAGAGTACGAGGCACAGTTAACGCGCGATAACCTCGGCTCATGTCTTCGAGCACCGAAATGCCGAACACCACCACGCCAAAGGGTGTCGATCTACAGGCGTTGAGCGCATACATCGAAAAATACGTTGCTGATTTCGATACCAGCGATTTGCGCGTCGAACTCATTGCGGGCGGACGATCAAACCTGACCTATTTCGTGACCGGCGCCGATCGAACGATCGTGTTGCGCCGACCACCACTCGGTCATGTGTTGGCCACGGCGCACGACATGGCTCGCGAATATCGAGTTATCTCTGCGCTTGCTCCAACGACAGTTCCCGTTGCGCGACCGATCGTATTGTGCGAAGACGACAGCGTGCTCGGCGCACCGTTCTATTTGATGGAGCGCGTCGATGGCATTGTGCTGCGCAACTTTGATGATGCGGTGGCCCTAGGTGCCGCACTTATCCCACCACTGTCCTACCGTCTCGTTGCCGTACTCGGTGAGCTTCACGCCATTGATCCTGAGTCGATCGGGCTGTCGGACTTTGGGCGACCTGCAGGCTTTCTGGAACGCCAGTTGAAACGGTGGTCCACTCAACTTGAATCATCGAAGTCGCGCGAAGTGCCTGGAATTGACGCACTTGTTGATCGGTTGGCCAAAAAAGTTCCGACCACTCAACGCTCGACAATTGTTCACGGCGATTACCGGCTCGACAACGTCATCATGCAACAACAAATTGATGGGCGATACGACGTCGGTGCTGTTGTCGATTGGGAAATGTCAACCCTTGGCGATCCGCTGACTGACATTGGCTTGTTCTGCGTGTACTGGAATGGGATGGGAAGCGGAAGCCTCACCCCGCAACCCGGTGCGATCGACGCACCGCCACCGTTCCCACCAACGGCAGACATGGTGGCGACATACACAGAAACCAGCGGGCTCGATCTGGAACCTCTTCCCTGGTACTACAGCTTCGCTTGTTTCAAGCTCGGCGTGATCCTGGAAGGGATTCATTTCCGACACACGCAGGGACAGACACTTGGAGATGGATTCGCTGGAATTGGCGACCTTGTTGCACCGCTCGTTGCCTGCGGCATCGAGAGCCTCGACGAAGCTGGGATGTAGTTACCGTGGATTTTGAATACGACCAGAAAACCTTGGAACTCAAAGCGAAGCTCGAAGCGTTCATGACCGACTTTGTGTATCCAGCCGAACCAATTGCGCATGCCCAAGTCCTTGACGGGCGACCGTTTGAGCGCCCTGCCGTCATGGCGGAGCTGCAAGCCGAAGCACGCAAGCAGGGATTGTGGAACCTGTTCCTGACTCACGATGATCGTGGCCCTGGGCTCACCAACGTGCAATACGCACCGCTTGCCGAGATCACCGGCCGTTCTCCGCAATTGGCTCCTGAAGCTTTGAACTGCAGTGCGCCCGATACCGGCAACATGGAAGTTCTGGCGATGTTCGGCAACGATGAACAGCAAGCCCAGTGGCTGGATCCCCTGCTGAGCGCGAAGATCCGTTCGGCGTTCTGCATGACCGAACCCCGCGTCGCCTCGTCAGATGCACGAAACATTGAATTGCAGATTCGCCGCGAAGGCGACGAGTACGTGATCAACGGTCGCAAGTGGTGGAGCACCGGTGCCATGAGCCCATCATGCGAAATCTTCATTGTGATGGGCGAGACAAATTCCGAAGCGCCTCCCGGACAACGGCAAAGCATGGCCCTTGTCCCGCGAAACACTCCAGGCGTGACAGTGATGCGCCCGATGACGGTGTTTGGCTACGACGATGGCGCACACGGAGGTCACGAAGAAGTTGATTTCGATTCGGTGCGCGTGCCGGTCAGCAACTTGATTGGCGAGGAAGGCGGTGGATTTGCGATTGCGCAGGCGCGCCTCGGCCCTGGTCGAATTCATCACTGCATGCGGATGATTGGAATGGCCGAACGCGCAGTGCAAATGATGTGTGAGCGTGCACTCGCACGCGAAGCATTCGGAAAGCCGATCGCTGATCAGGGTGTCGTGCGGCATTGGATCGCACAGTCGCGCGTTCGCATTGAGTCGACTCGCTTGCTCGTTTTGAAAACGGCATGGTTGATGGACACAGTTGGCAACAAAGGTGCACACACCGAGATCCAGGCCATCAAAATCCTGACGCCATCGATGACCGAATGGGTTCTCGACAAAGCGATCCAAGTACATGGAGCTGGCGGTCTGAGTCAAGATTTTCCACTTGCGGCTTTCTTCGCAGGCGCACGTGGTTTGCGATTTGCCGACGGTCCCGACGAAGTACACGAAGCATCACTTGCCCGCCGGGAACTCCGCAGTTACGCGTAGCGCACATCGGAAAACCGCAATTCACGCGGCAACTGGCGGTAACACGACCGGTTGGATGAGCCTGTCGAGTTGTGTCGCAAGACATGCGTCGTCACGCTAATCGTCATGTCGGATCGCATCATCGAGGCGTCGCCGTTTCATCGAAGTGATCGAACTCTTGCTGGTTTCGTTTTGTCTGGACGTTGGCCAGACACCACGCGCGAATGGGCACAGTTCCTAGCGCTTGCTGTTCGAATTGCCGCTGCACCTGGCATGCTCGAATCAACTGCTGTCTTTCGGGCGATCGAAGATGTTCCGGAAGATCCGCAACCCGGCGCAGTTGGTCTTGTCACCAACGAAGGTCGAGTTGTTGGCAAGGGCGCTCCTCAACCCGGCCAGTTCGTCAACCCACAACCGCCTGCGTTACTCGTCTTGCATCCACCGCTCGAAACGTCGCCGTCGACTCCCGAGTCGACGGGGGCCGCTTCCGGATGTGTTTTGCTTCCGGGAATTCCACACCTCGGTTTGGATCATCGCGCCGCTTGGGTCGAAGCTGAAGCCGATGGAACAGTTACCCGATTAGTCAGTGCCATTGGTGTTGATCCACTATCGGATCCAGACCTTGCAGTACTCGCAACTTTGTGCGCTGCCTGATCAGCGTGTAGGCGTTAGATCGAGCGCAACCAAGCCAACGCAGTAGCAGCCATCACTCGAACCCCAACGGCGATCGAGCGTTCATCTGGTTCAAATGTCGATGCATGCAGGTCGAGTCGCGGTCCAGTACTTGCCGGGTCGTGCACGCCAAGTCGGGCATATGAACCCGGCGCCCGCTGCAGGAACCACGCGAAACTGTCACCGCCCCATGACTGATCGGTTTCGACAACTCCGTCGGGTCCAAGTGCATTTTCAACGGCAGTGACCAACAACCGTGTCGCCCCTGGGTCGTTGACCACTGGTGGTACTCCGCGGCGATGACTCAGCGACCACGACGCCCCAGTGGAATCAACCACCTGCGCGATAGCTGCTTCGAGCAACTTCGGACCAAGCTCCCAGTCTTCGCTGTTGCGCGACCGCAACGTCCCGTACAACTTTGCCGAAGTGGGAATAACGTTTGGTGCGTCGCCAGCCCGCAACGCGCCAAACACCATGCGAATCGGGCCGTGCCCATTCATCCCGCTTGCCAACATTTCGGGAACCTCATTGGCAACGCGGCCAGCTATGCCGATTAAGTCGATAGTCCGTTCTGGTCTGGCGGTATGACCACCTGGTCCAGTCAGACTGATTTCGACAATGTCGGCCGCCGAAGTAATCGGCCCTTCGACAACGCCGACATGACCCAAGTCAACCTTCGGGTCACAGTGCAATCCAAAGACTCCACCGACTCCATCGAGGTAGCCACATTCAATAACCTCAACAGCACCACCTGGAACTGTCTCTTCGCTCGGTTCAAAGATCAGCCGCACTCGTCCGCGCGGCGCCCCGGGCCGCGCCAACAGTTTGGCCAAGGCAAGCCCGGCACCCAACAAAACAGTCGTGTGGACATCGTGACCACACGCATGCGCAACACCGGGGACTTTTGAGCGATAGGCAGTCGCGGTTTCATCGCCCATTGCAAGCGCATCGAGGTCCGCCCGCAAAGCAACAGTCGGTGCCGTCGCGTCATTTGCGTCTGGGCCAACGTCGCAAATGATCCCGGTGCCAGAGGGCAATACCTGAGGAGCAAGATGCGCAACTTCAAGACGAGACTTCAGCGCCTCAGTGATCGCGAACTCTCGTCCTGACAATTCGGGGTGCGCGTGGATTCGACGGCGGAACGCCACCAACTCGTCGCCCGTTGACTCAACGAAGGCATCGACGTACGCCGCCTCGTCAGGTGACCACACGTGGGTCGTCACGCAAGGGTCTCGCTTTCGGCAAGATCCTCGTCAAACTCGGCGACGAGCGAAGCAACCACGTCCTGCATTGATGCGCCGCCGGCAACCAGCGCTCGTTGGCGTTGCGTGCTACTTCCATCACGCACGATGTCGAGCGCACCGAGCAATTCAGCTTCAGATCCCAACTTTTTCGCAATCGGTGTCAGTCGCGTCACCATGTCACCGAGGATTTCGGTGAGTGGACGAGTCGCCCCGGTCTCGTCGACGATCAAGTCCGCTTCCATTCAGTATCGGCATGCGCGCCACTTGTTCTCGCGCAATACCCAATCGGGGAATCCGGGCAACGGCTCACCAGCGTCCATGAGCTGGTCGAACTCGGTCACTAGGCACTGCGCAATCGCAGCAACAACCATCGTTTCGCGCAGCGTCGGAATACCATCGGACATTCGCAACTCGACTGTTCCAAAATCTGGGTGTGGCCGAATGTCCCACCACACTTCTTTGATGGTTTCGATCGTGCCAGCGTGAATCAGTGTGTTGAGCAGGTTCTTGTATTCGTCCCAGCCGTTGAGGCGAGGCGGAATTCCGGTTGTCGGCATTCCTTCGAAAATCTTGGTCCTCGCACTCGCAAGTCCAGTGTCTTGACCGTGCCAGAACGGACTCGAGGTCGTCAGGGCCAAGATGACCGGAAGGTATGTTGCGAGCGCATTGGTGGTCATCACAGCTTTTTCGCCCGACCGCACGCCTACGTGAACGTGCACACCGTGGATCAACAATCGCCGAGCTGGCCACTTGATTCGATCGACCATCCGCTCGTACCGCTCATTGGGAGTGATCGGCATTCCGCGCCAGTTGGCGAAAGGATGCGTGCCCGTCGATTCCAACCCGAGCCCGCGTTTGTCCAGCAGCGGCTTGATTTCGCGCAAGGTCGCGGCAAGGTCAGCTCGGGCTTCGGCGGGGTTTTCGCAGATTCCCGTGATCACCTCGAGGCTGCACAGGAATAACTCATGTTTGGCTTTTGGATGAATCCCGCCGGGCCGGTCCGCACACAACTCATCCAAAATCTCGGATGCGCGAGGCACCAAATCGCCTGTTGACCGATCGACTATGCCGTATTCGACCTCAACGCCAATGGTCGATCGCGGCGAGCTGTTGAACTCCACGCGGTCACGCTAGCGCCGATTCCACCCATGTCGCCGCCCGTAATCCCCCTGCTAGCCCCGAGCTAGCCCCAACCCAGTTCGTGTAGGCGCTCATCGCCGATCCCGAGATGATGGGCGATCTCGTGAACAACCGTGACTTTCACTTGGGTGACGACATCCTCATGGAACTGACAGATCGCCAAGATTGGTCGGCGATAGATCGTGATGCGATCGGGTAAAACGCCCGCATAGCTGGTGGATCCGCGCGATGTAAGGGGTATTCCTTCATAGAGGCCGAGCAGTACGGGGTGGCCGGGAGGAGACTCATCTTCGACAACGATGACCACGTTGTCGATCAAGTCCGTGAGCTCTTGAGGGATTTGATCTATCGCCAGACCCACGAGCTTTTCAAAGTCCGCGCGATCAATATCGATCATCGTGCGTGCTCCTTGTTGGCATCCGTGTTCGGCGTTGACCTCAGACTGACAGGTCACAAGCTCTGTCGCGTATG
>JAHEXM010000365.1 GCA_023252115.1 Micrococcales bacterium
TGTCCCCGAAAATCGGGCTCGCCTCGCTGAGGAGCTACTTGCCTCGCTGGAAGGAGATCTTGAGCCGGAGGTTGATGCCGCTTGGGATGAAGAACTTCGCAAACGTATCGCTGAAGTCGAAAGCGGTACCGCTAAACTTGTGCCTGCTGACGAAGTTTTTGCCCGAGTTCGTCGCGCTTTGCGGTGAAGCCAGTTCGCTTTCACCCGGAAGCAGAAGTTGAGCTTGCGGCCGAAGCAACGTATTACGACGAGTGATCTCCAGGGCTTGGTAAGCGATTCACTGGTGAGTTACAAGCAGCAGTTGAACTTGCATCTGCCTTTCCACAGATCGGGTCGCCCCACAAATACGGCACCCGTCGCGTATTTCCAAAAGCGTTCCCGTTTTCCGTTGTGTACCGAGAGTTGGCGTCGGAACTCATCATTCTTGCGATAGCGCCCTTTCCGAGAAAACCGGCCTACTGGCGAGGTCGAAAAAGAGGTGGCTAACCCATCGTTCGAGCGGACCTCGCGCATAAAGCCGCACGAGGCCGCTCGACTCAATCGCTAACGCGCATCTCCAAGACCCGCCTCACGACAGGAGCGTTTCCATGAGAAAACTCATCGCATCCACGTTTGCATCGCTTGACGGCATCATGCAAGCACCCGGCGGACCGGAAGAAGACGACACTGACGGCTTTACCTTGGGCGGTTGGATGTTCGCCTACGGGGTCGATAGCGTGGACATCTCAGCAGCGGGTTTCGACGGCAAGGATCGCGAGCTGGTGCTGGGGCGCAGGACCTACGAGATATTCGAAGCGTTCTGGCCTCATCAGCCGGATGACCATCCGATTGCGAAGACGTTCAATGCAACTAGAAAGTATGTTGCATCGCGCACGTTGACGATGCTCCGCTGGAACAACTCGACCCTGCTCCACGGCGATGTCGCGTCGGCAATCATCGCTCTCAAGGCCCAGCCAGGCGCCGACCTGCAGATAATTGGCAGCGGCAATTTGATTCAGACGCTCCAGGCCGCCTCACTGATCGACGAGTACAACGTGTGGACGTTTCCGGTGGTGCTTGGGCGGGGCAAGCGCCTCTTCAGCGAGACCGCCAGGCCATCGGCGCTGCGGCTCGTTCGCTCTCAGCTTTCGACCACCGGCGTTGTGATGAGCACCTATGTACCTGGTGGCGACATCCAGTTCGGTACGTTCGGGAGTGTCGAGCCGAGCGAGAGAGAGTTGGCGCGGCGCAAATAGATGGCGAATGAGATGTGGTGATGTGAAGAGGACGGCGCGCGCTGACCATTCATTCAAGCCGACGCCACTTCGTGGCGCGGCCTAATTCAGGCGTTGGGTGTCTTATTGATTCGCATGCGCACTAGGTCTACACTCAGAACATGATTGACTGGTCTTCTTGCCTGGCTGTAGAACGCGATGCCGAACGTGTAAGTGGCGCATGGGTATTTTGCGGCACACGGGTTCCTGTTGCCGCGCTATTCGAGAATCTTGAGGATGGCGCGCAGCTCACTGAGTTTATTGAGTGGTTCCCCGGCGTCACACTTCAACAAGCACGCACTGTGCTTGAGCACGCTGCCCACTCGCTGGAAGCTGCCTAGGTGCGCATTCTCTTTGATCAAGGCACTCCGGCACCACTCGCCAAGCATCTTTCACCTCATCAAGTTTCGACTGCCTACCAACTCGGATGGGCAAAGTTGAAAAACGGCGAGTTGCTACGGCAAGCCGAAGATAATGATTTTAAAGTTCTGATTACAACCGATCAGAATTTGCGATATCAACAAGATCTGACGACAAGAGAGATCAGCATCATTGTACTGACCACTACCAGTTGGCCGCGCATCCAAGAACATCTTAGTGCTGTGGTAAGCGCTATTGTTTCAGCGGCACCATGTAGTTATTTTGAGCTTACTATCCCGTGACAGCTAACCCGGCGGTCAACAGGGACGCTCCACCGCTAAGGCCGGCGTAGCGCCGGTTACCTTCACGTTGGGCGCCACAGGATGCGCAGTGCCATGGTCAACGCGAATGCATTCCATGCTGAAGGCGGCTGCGACTGCCGAACGGTGCGCTACCGAATGGAAACCGCCCCCCTATTCGTTCATTGCTGCCACTGCCGGTGGTGCCAGCGAGAGTCTGGCGCATCGTTCGCGCTGAACGCCCTGATAGAGGGAGATCGGGTCACGGAACTTGGTGAGCCCCCGGATCTCGTCAACATGCCCTCTGAGAGCGGTAGCGGTCAGCTCATTGCCCGCTGCCCCAACTGCAAGGTCGCCGTTTGGAGCAACTACTCGGGCGCCGGGCCACTGGTCAAGTTCATCCGCGTTGGCACGTTGGACAACCCAGACCTCTTGCCTCCGGACATTCATATCTTCACGGCATCCAAGCAGCCTTGGGTCGTGCTGCCCGAGGGCACGCCAGCGGTCGCGGAGTACTACGAACGTGAGCACCATTGGCCACGCGAGAGTCTTGCACGACGGCAGGTGCTCCTCCCGTTCATTAATGCGTACCAGGCTGCAAAGAGTGGCCCCTAACCCATCCATCAACACGGACGCAAGCGATGAAGTCCCTTGCGCCGGTTATGTCCGACGTTGGGCCCCTTGCAGTCGTGCCTATTTGTTGGACTGATTGACAACGGCCAGCAATGTTGGCATTATCTCCAACATGAAAGCCGTTGAGCTTATTTCCACACGCGTCGTCTACTCCGAGTCGGCGTTCGCAGAGCTGGTACTGTGGCGCCTTTCAAAACCGATCGAAGGGTCGTTGCATAGATTCAAGTACAGGCTGGCGTATGTGGTTCGCGGGGAATGCGTTTTGCGCTACGACAACGAAATTGGGAAGGGCGATCACCGGCACTTCGGCAGAAAGGAAAACG
>JAHEXM010000366.1 GCA_023252115.1 Micrococcales bacterium
TCCTTGATGATGTCGTTTTGCGTGGTGCCCGACAGCTGAGCGGGTGTGGCGCCTTGTTCTTCTGCGGCAACTTGATACAACGCCAGCAACCACATGGCAGTTGCGTTGATGGTCATCGAAGTGTTCATCGTGTCGAGCGGAATGCCCTCCATCAACTGACGCATGTCCCCTATGTGTGAAATTGGGACGCCAACTTTGCCCACCTCGCCGCGTGCGAGTTCACTGTCTGGGTCGTAGCCGGTTTGAGTCGGCAAATCGAAGGCCACCGAGAGTCCGGTTTGCCCTTTCGACAAGTTGTTGCGGTACAGCTTGTTGGATTCAGACGCCGATGAATGGCCAGCGTAGGTCCGCATTAGCCATGGCTTGTCCTTCTCGGGTCGGCTCAAGCGTGAATTTGCGTTGTCGCCCATGCCTTTTAGAGTAAGGGCTTGCCTTCTTGCAGTCCCCAAGTGCATCCATCAATTCATTGTTGATCATGCACTTGTTGTCGTATAAATGGCGATTTGAGCCACATTTGATGATCAAACACCGCAACAAGTGCATGATCAACAACTAATCGCCCGCTGGTGCGGGTTGCCGGCCCATTCGCCAAGCCAACACCAGGCTGATGCAACTCAACCCGATACTCAAGACGATCAACAACGTGAACTGTTTGAGCACGACGTTAGTAATTTGGTGTTGCAGTGATTGAAGATTGCTGTCGTGCAGAACCCCGGACAGGGTCACTTTTGCCTGTGTCGTAGAACCGAGTCCATCTACGGTCGGCTGACGAAGATGCGTCACTTGGTCTAAGGCGCTGCGTTGAGATTCAGATAGACCCGAACGATCCAGCCGATTCATCGCATCCCCAGTGCTGACATAGACGAAAGTCGCCGTTGTAACGGCCAAACCAGACGCCAGGTTTGCCGCAGTCTGCGAGAACGAACTCGCAGAAAGCAAATCGCCATCGTGCACATCCGCGAGCATGACGTTGTTGAGTGAACCCAAGCCAAGCCCTACAGACAAACCAAATATCAAGAACGAAATGAGGTACGTATTGGATGGTGCCCGATTCAAAGGCAGGGCCGCCATCGACACCACCGAAGCGACCTGCAGGATGATCGCACAAGAAATGATCATGCGGTGGCTCAGCCGACGAGCCAATGGCGCCACCGAAAAACCACCCACGGTAATGCCTACAGACACCATCACAGCGTGCAAACCAATACGCAGCGCCGTAGTACCAAAGGCGTATGCCTGAAAGAGTGGCAGTGCTCCGATGATTCCTGAGCTCGTCAGACTAAAGAGCGCCAGGATGGCAACTCCGTTGCGGAAGCGGTGAATCCGTAACAGGCCTCGGCCCAACAAAATAGTCTCGCCTTTGTGCGCACGGCGCTGTTGGCGAAAGCCCAGCAGACTAAAGGCGACGACGAATGTGGCGACCAAAACAGGTACGACCGGCAAGCCCGAAGCCATATGCACAGGACCGATCGAGATCGAAGACGCAGCTTTGATCCAACCGATCTGCCCACCCTCAGCGAGCACCGTCGTGAATGCCAGCAGTCCGACTGACACCAGCCCACAACTCACTGCATCAAACTCAACCCAAGAAAGTCCAGCCGGGATTTCCGGAAGAAACCGTTGAAGCAACAAGATGGCGATTGCGAGCACTATCGCGGGGAGTGCCCACGCAACGCGCCATGCGGGACTACTGCCGAAAAGCGCCCCCGACAACGAGCCAAGCACGCCACCCAAACCGGTCATCGCCGCCAATCCAGCAAACGCAGCGTTACGACCCTTGGCGGTCTCAAATGTCTCGCTCACAATGGTGAAACAACACGGAATAATCGCCGCAGCCGCAGTCGCGGTGATCATTCGGGCAATCATCAGGACTGGCAGCCCACCCGGAACAAAGGAAAACGCCTCTCCGACAGCCAGGCCCACCACACCGCCGACGAGCAATCGGGGTGCACCGACAACCTGAGCAAAGCGTCCCCACATCATCATCAACGATCCAACGAAAACGAAGTAGATCGAAAGCAGGACGGCACATTGCTCGCTACTCACACCCAGCGACCCAGCGATCGAGTTGTATGACGTTGCAATGAACAACTGGTCGTACAATACGCCCGCGATAGCCACCGCTGGAATGGCGGCGCATGCAAACTTGCGCGCCTGACTCACACAGTCACGACCTGGCACCGATTGCAACCTTGCTGAACCACATCGGCATCGAGAGCGTGAAACATGTCGGGCAGGGTACTAGGAATAATCGTAAAAGCCTTTGCCGGTTTTGCGTCCCAAATCTCCGGCCTCAACCATCCGTTGAAGCACCGAGGGTAACGCCCAGGCTTCGTTCTGAGTCTCGGTGTAAACGTTATTTCCAGCGTTCGCCATGACGTCGAGACCAACCATGTCGGCGCTTTCAATCGGACCCATTGGATGCCCGAAGGCGAGCTTGCATGCCGTGTCGACATCCTCGGCGGACATAACACCTGATTCGACTAAACGAATCGCCTCAAGGCCGAACAGGATCGTCAATCGAGACGTGACGAAACCGGCAACGTCCTTGTTGACGACCACGACTGTCTTTCCGCAACCCTCGGCGAAACTGCGTGCGCGATTGAGCGTTTCGTCGTTGGTTTTGTAGCCGCGGACCAGTTCGCACAGTTTCATCATCGGTACAGGCGAGAAGAAATGAGTCCCGACCACTGACTCAGGTCGTTCGGTCACAGAAGCGATCTGGGTGATTGGGATGGCCGATGTGTTAGTCGCCAGTACGGCGCCGGGTTTGCAAATGCGATCAAATTCCCGGAACAGCTCTGACTTGATCTCGATCTTCTCGAAAACCGCTTCCACCACGAGGTCAGCGTCAGCTATTGCGTCGA
>JAHEXM010000367.1 GCA_023252115.1 Micrococcales bacterium
GCAATTCGTTCGTTGCAAGCGACCGGCCTCGAGGTCGGCGCTATCCAAGATGTGACCCCTGTCCCGCACAACGGCTGCCGCCCCAAAAAGCGGCGCCGGGTCTGAGCCGAGAGGAGACTGAAATGGCTCGATACACAGGCCCGGATTGCAAACGTTGCCGCCGGGAAAAAACAAAGCTCTTCCTTAAGGGTTCCAAATGCGAATCCGCGAAGTGCCCACTCGAAAAGCGCCCGTACCCACCTGGTGACCACGGTCGTGGACGCACCAAGGAGAGCGAGTACTTGCTGCAGATGCGCGAGAAGCAGAAGTGTGCACGTATCTACGGAGTGCTCGAAAAGCAGTTCCGTAACTACTACGACGAAGCGAACCGACTCAACGGCAAGACCGGTGAGAACTTGTTGACGATTCTTGAGAGTCGTCTCGACAACGTGGTGTTCCGCGCTGGACTAGCCAAGAGTCGCGACATGGCTCGTCAGCTTGTGCGACACGGCCACATCTTGGTCAACGGCAACAAGGTGGACATCCCGTCCTACCGCGTAACGCCGAATGACATTGTCGAGGTGCGCGCCAAGTCCAAAGAGATGACGCCGTTTGTCGTCGCTCACGCCGAGTCAGATGAGCGAACCGCACCAGCGTGGCTTGAAGTCATCCCGAACCGGATGCGTGTCCTTGTTCACCAGCTACCTGTTCGTGACCAAATTGATACCCAGGTTCAAGAACAGCTGATCGTCGAGCTTTACTCGAAGTAACGCACACAAGAAAAGAAGTCCTGCAACAGAAAACTACGGCGTCAAATAGCGGGCGTCGAAGGAGGAAACAAAGTGCTTATCGCACAGCGGCCAACTCTGGTCGAAGAAACAGTTTCGGATTTTCGTTCACGGTTCATCCTTGAGCCGCTTGAGCCAGGTTTCGGATACACCCTCGGAAACTCGATGCGCCGCACGTTGCTGTCATCGATCCCTGGAGCATCGGTAACCAGTATTCGGATTGATGGAGTTCTGCACGAGTTCTCTACGATTCCTGGTGTCGTCGAAGACGTCACCGAAATCATCCTCAACATCAAGGAACTCGTTGTTTCTAGCGAAGTTGATGAACCAGTCGTCATGTACTTGCGCAAGCAAGGCCCAGGCACTGTGACTGCTGCTGACATTGCGCCACCGGCCGGCGTCGAGGTCTACAACCCCGATCTGCACATCGCAACGGTCAACGGCAAGGGAAAGCTCGAGATCGAATTGGTTGTCGAGCGGGGTCGTGGATACGTTTCCGCGGCGCAGAACAACCTGAATGGCCAAGAGATCGGTCGCATCACCGTTGACTCGATCTACTCGCCTGTTCTCAAGGTGACCTACAAGGTCGAAGCCACTCGTGTCGAACAGCGCACCGACTTCGACCGCCTGGTGGTCGACGTTGAGACCAAGCCAAACATGAAGCCGCGTGATGCAGTTGCGTCGGCGGGAAAGACTCTGGTTGAGCTCTTCGGTCTGGCTCGCGAACTCAATGTTGAGGCTGAAGGTATTGACATTGGCCCGTCACCGGCTGACACGTTCATGGCCGAGCAGATGTCGATGCCGATCGAGCAACTCGATCTGACGGTTCGTTCATACAACTGCTTGAAGCGCGAAGGTGTTCACACTGTTGGTGAATTGCTGGGACGCAGCGAAGCGGACTTGATGGACATACGGAACTTTGGACAGAAGTCCATTGACGAGGTCAAGGCCAAGTTGGTGTCACTCGGTATGGCGTTGAAAGACAGCCCTCCCGGATTTGACCCAGCAGCCGCCGTTGCCCAATACGCCGACGACGACGATGTCGTCTACGCCGAGGACGAGCAGCTCTAATGATGTCGGCCGGTCCGCCGGCCCTAGCGAGGAGAAGACATGCCAACGCCCACAAAGGGTGCGCGACTCGGGGGTAGCCCCGCGCACGAACGGCTCATGCTGGCGAACCTCGCCACTGCGCTGTTCGAGCACGGACGCATCACCACGACCGAAGCCAAGGCAAAGCGACTTCGACCGTTGGCCGAGCGACTCATCACCTTTGCCAAGCGCGGTGACCTGCACGCGCGACGTCGAGTGTTGACAGTGGTGCGCGACAAAAGCGTCGTGCATGAGTTGTTCACTGAGATTGGTCCACGCTACGAATCGCGGCACGGTGGTTACACCAGGATTACCAAGATTGGCCCCCGCAAGGGAGACAACGCGCCAATGGCAGTGATCGAGCTTGTCGAGGCGATGTCGGAAGCGCAGCTCGCAGTTGCCGAAGCAAATGCGGCAGCCAAGCGTGCGGCGAAGGAAAAGGCCGCGAAGGAAGCCGCTGAAGCGACCGCAGCTGCGGCAGCGGCAGACAGTGCCGTTGCTGCTGATGCTGAAGTCACTGACGTCGAAGACAAAGCGACGGACGACGATAGTCAGCCAGAAGCAGATGGCGCTGAGGCTTCGACTGAAGAAGTTGCTGAAGCCGCCGAAGCAATCGAAGAAGTGAAAGAAGAAGAAGCGGACGAAGGCAAGAAATAGCAAGAGTGTCCGCCCGCAGTGCTTCGAAGGAGCCCGCTACCCCGACTGGGGATGGCGGGCTCCTTCGCGTGCGCCTTGACATTGCGTATGACGGAACAGACTTTTCGGGGTGGGCCCGCCAACCCGGGTTACGTACGGTTCAAGCCGAACTCGAAGCTGCATTCAGCGCGGTGTTGCGTCTGTCCGATCCGGTGCTTGTGCAATGCGCCGGGCGCACTGACGCCGGCGTCCATGCGCGCGGTCAAGTGGCCCATGTCGATCTGCCCGACGGCGCGTGGTCAGGCGACCTAGACCGCATCGCTGGTCGTGTTAACTGCTACTTGGCAGCAGACGTAGTTATCAAGTCG
>JAHEXM010000368.1 GCA_023252115.1 Micrococcales bacterium
GAGCGTGAACCGGTCATGACCGCTATGCTACCAGCAAGTGAAGGCCCGAGCGGCACCAGCGCTCCCGCTGTGCCAATTTTCTATTTCACCAAGGTGAAGAACGTCGGAGATCAGATCAACCCCCTCCTGATCGCGAAGTTGTTTGGTCTAGATGCAGTTTTGGGCAGCCAGGAAAAAGAACACTTGCTAGCCATCGGCAGCCTCATGGGTTTTGCCAATCGTCACTCGAAAATTTGGGGTACTGGCGTATTGCATCCGTCCGTGGCGCCCGGAGATATCGCTGCGGGCAACGTGTACGCCGTGCGCGGCAAGCTTAGCTATCAAGCGTTGCGCGATCGCGGCATCCGGTTGGGGGATATTCCATTGGGCGATCCCGGCTTTCTCGTTTCAAAGGTATTTCAGCAAGAGCTGCGGTCGGACAAGAAATACCGCCTCGGTGTGTCCGCCCACTATGTCGACCGCTTGCATCCTTGGGTGAAGAGTTTAGTCGCGAATCCCGACGTAGTGGATCTGAACGTCCATGCCGATCCGGTAGAATTCCTGGCCAATGTAGCAGCGTGTGAGAGCGTGGCGAGTTCGTCGCTGCACGGCCTCATTTTCGCCGAAGCGCTCGGAGTTCCAAATATTTGGATCAAGCTTTCGGACGAAGTCTTGGGCGAAGGATTCAAGTTTCACGACTGGTATTCGCTCGCGCAGGCACCTCAGCGCGAGCCCGCGTTGCCGCATGGCCTGACCGTAGCCGACTGCGTGAGCAAGGCAGTTTTGCACGACATGCAAATCGACGTTGAAAGCTTGATCGGAAATTTTCCGCAGTTCAATCCGTAACTGAAAAGCCTTATCCGACGGCGCTAACGACTGCGGTACTCGAATGACGGTTTCCCCATTCCCAAAAATGCGTCGCCGCCGGCGCGGATCTGTCGAAGTGAGCGCTATCCCAGCGTTCCAGCCGCTGTAAATAAGGCGAGGGCTTCAGTACGAAATCGCCGTCCTGAAAATTGGCACGATTCAAGTGCCATCCCATTGCGAACTCGACTTCATCGAACCGGCGGTTCAAATATTTCCGGGACCCGTGTTCTTGGCTGAGTATAATGTAGTGTCGGTTGATAAAGTTTCGTGGATAAACCTTCAGGCCGTCAGACACGAGCTTGTGGCCGCCGGAGAAGACGTTATCCGCGCCAATGTCTTGCCGCCACGCCCGCATCAGCCGGAGGTGGCTTGGTTCAAAGAAATAGTAAGTCGTCATTTGGCGCGTGTATTCGCTGCCAACAAAATTATCGTCTGGCCAAGGCACGAAAACCATCTCTTCGAAATTGATGCAAGTAAAACCTTGCTGGTCGACTTGCTTGATTGCTTCTGACAGCGTCAGCCCATGTTCTGGTGCGCACAGCCATTCGTCCGCATCCACGTGCAGGACCCAGTCGTAACCGAGTCTGTCGATGATGGCCTTCTTCATCAGCAGTTGCTGCCTGAGCGAGAAATAACCAAGCCACGGCAGTTTCTCTATCGCCAAAAGACCGCGATCTATGTACGTCCGTGCAATTTCTACAGTTCGATCCTCGGAACTGTGATCGATGAGTACGACTTCGATTCCGTTTCCAATCAAATCATCCAAGCAACGCGCAAGATGAACTTCTTCGTTGCGGGCACAAACTATTGCTGCAATACGCAAGGAAATTTCCCAATTTTCGGAGCTAAGCTTTGACTTGCGATCCGACTCCGGCGTCGGGGTTCGACTTGACAGGCGCCGGGACTTCGGCACGCGACGCGTCGTGGGCCCCTTTTAGACTTCACGACGGCGATGCAAGAAACCTCGCAGTTCTGGTTTCATACATGATCCGCTTGAAGCCTAGTCTGATGAAACTGCGTAAAATACGCTAGCTTGACGTTGAATAACTGACAAGCGGATACTCCGTGCCGATCAAACGCTGTCAACAGATCAAAATGTCATATCCCACCGTGTGTCCAGCGCGTTGGCCCCTCGAACTGCCAGCGGTAACTTCCGCTGGAGCGATCCGCCAAATTGAGGCCGATGCTGAACGGCTTGCGTCCGCCTCCCAATACGGCTGGGGCCACACGATCGATTTCGGTTCGTTCCGCAAGGAGGGGCTGCTGGGTGAGACCTATCTCAAGATTGCGGGCGTTCTCGACGATTGGGGGTGGTGGCCCGCGCGGCTTGATGGGTTGTGCGTCGCCGATGTCGGCTGTTTCACCGGTGGATTGTCGCTGTTGATGGCACACCGCGGCGCCACGATTGTGCACGCAGTTGACGAAATTCCCGAGCATCTCGCACAGTGTGCGTTCCTCGCCGAGACTTTCGGGATGAACGCCGTTCGGCCCGTGTTACGCTCGGTCTATCGCCTTCGCGAGGAGATCGAGCCCGGCTCTCTCGATCTCATCCTAGTCGCTGGCGTGCTCTATCATCTGAGCGATATGATGGTCGGACTGCATGCATTGCGTGAATTGCTTAAGCCCGGCGGGCTGCTGCTGATCCAGAGCAATGCAGTTGATGACTTCCAACATTCCTACGCAAATTTCGGCCGCTTCTACGCTGGCATGTGGTGGCAACCCACCGGATTGTGCATACGCGACATGTGCGAGTTCATGGGTTACCAAGACTGCGAAGTGCGTTTCTACGATACTAACCGCGCCCTGGCCCGCGCGTCGCGGGTGGAAGGCGAAATTCCGTTTCGACGCGGGCTCAATTGGACCTTCGATGTCTTACGGGACAGCAAACCGCGCACGCTCGACGCGACCATCATGGCGCCTGCACCAATGCTTCCAAAATAATGAGTGCGGTTCCTATTCGCCGTTGCGACGTTGAGATCAGCTGCGACCGAGGCCAGCGATAAGGCACAGCCGA
>JAHEXM010000031.1 GCA_023252115.1 Micrococcales bacterium
AAACTCATTGGGCAGTTGGCACAAATGCGTCGGTCGGTCATCAACCGTCGAGCAGACGAACTCCTCGAACGCTTCAGCCTTGCCGACGCTGCCAACCGACCAGCCAAGACCTACTCCGGCGGAATGCGGCGGCGCCTCGATGTGGCGGCCGCCCTCGTCCAGAAACCACCCGTGCTGTTTCTCGATGAACCGACAACGGGTCTTGATCTGCCAAGCCGCAACTCTCTGTGGGACATGATTCGAGAACTGGTTGGCGAAGGAACGACCGTTCTGCTGACCACCCAATATCTTGAAGAGGCCGATCAACTCGCCGATCGCATCGCGGTTGTAGATGACGGCTTGGTCATAGCTAACGACAGTCCAGCAGTTCTGAAGTCTCAACTGGGCAGCACGGTGCTTGAACTTGTCTACGGAGATGAAGGAACCGCCAGTTCAGCGGTCAAGGTTTTGTCGACGCGCTATGCCGAACACATCGAGACGGTTCGTTCAACCGTCAAGGTGACCACGGCCGATAGCGTTCACGACATCACCACGGTTCTGCACACACTTGACGTCAGTGATCTGTCGCCCGACACATTGGTCGTTCGCGAACCCAGCCTTGATGATGTGTTCCTGTCACTCACCGGCAAACCCGCTGAATCTCACGAAGCCGACCGACCCGACAAGGGAGGCGAAGCATGACCGCACTAGGACTCGCCGCCGCAGATCGCCGGCCGCACTCGCTACTTACTCCCGTCCGCGACACCTTGGCTGTCACGCGACGAAATCTCACTGCATTGTTCCGCGTTCCACAGTTGCTGGTCTTCACCCTGATTCAACCAGTGATCTTTGTGCTGCTGTTTCGTTTTGTATTCGGCGGCGCCATCACCATCCCCGGCGGCATTCCGTACGTCGACTACCTGATGCCCGGCATTTTTGTCCAGACTGCAGTGTTTGGATCGATGGTCACCGCGATCGGAATGGCAGCCGACATCAAGAGCGGCATCATTGAGCGCTTTAGGTCTTTGCCGATGTCACCCTCGGCCGTGCTGGCGGGTCGCACCATTGCTGACCTGGCACGAAATGTGCTGGTGGTGGCGATCATGGCGGTGGTTGGTTTCATCGTGGGATTCCGGATCCACACCAACTATTTGCTGTTCTTTTGCGGACTGCTCTTGGTCCTGGCGTTTGGCTACACCCTGTCGTGGACATTCGCACTCATCGGCATGGCGGTAAAGGACCCCGAAACTGCCCAGGCGGCAGCTTTCCCGATCATCGCGCCGCTGGTCTTTGCCTCCTCTGTTTTCGTACCGGTCAGCTCGATGCCGACGTGGCTGCAGGGTTTTGCCACCCATCAACCAGTGTCGGTCACTGCCAGCGCGGTTCGAGCACTGATGATCGGTGGCCCGACCACCTCGCTGGTCTTGCAGTGCTTGGGCTGGATGGTGCTGATAATTGCGATCTGCGCCCCTTGGTCGGTACATCTGTACCGAAAAGCTGTCTAGTTCTAGCTGAATCGCGGGCCTGGGCGGCATAACCCGCCCCGCGAGTGACTACGCATCGCAACACCCTGCCCTTCCTGGCTAGCGTGTCTGTTTATGCGTGCGAGCGAGTCAACAAACAATGACGGAGGGCCCGAATGAAGGGTTTCGGTTTCGACCTCAAGGGCCTGGGAGTGGACCTGAAAGCCCCCGGTGTAGACATTTCGGCGGACCGCCATGGTGTCCACACCATCGATTTCACCGACGAAATCATGGCCAACCCCAAGTTCCTGGAAACGCTTCACGAACTGGCCGAAGAAACGGGTCGCACTGACGCCGATGTTCAGGCCGAGGCCAAAGCCAGCCTCTCCGAGATGGCCGCCGAGCAGAACCAGCTCGCCATCGGTGCGTGGGACAAGCTGTGCCGCTGGCTTGGGCGGGCTTACAAACTTGACGTCGATGATGAAGCCATCGAGCGACTGGCCCAGTTGAACAAAGATCACACGCTGGTCTTCCTACCCAACCACCGCTCATATTTGGACCCGTTGGTTTTGCGATCAGCTTTGGATAAGCACGGCTTCAAGCCCAACCACGTGCTGGGCGGGGTCAACCTGTCCTTTTGGCCAATGGGTCCGATCGCTCGACGCAACGGCATCGTGTTTATCCGTCGGCAATTCCGCGATGCCCCCGTTTACCGTGCTGCGCTGTGCGAATACATGGCGTACTTGGTGCGCAACAAGCAGAACATGGAGTGGTACATCGAGGGTGGCCGCACGCGTACCGGAAAGCTTCGCGAACCGCGCTACGGAATCCTCAGCTACCTGATCGATGCGTTCGACGATGATTCCACCGAGGACTGCTTGCTCATTCCAGTCTTTGTGGCATACGACCAACAGCACGAAGTCAGCCTGATCTCTGAAGAAGAGCAGGGCGGCACCAAGACCCCAGAAGATGTCAGCTGGCTCGTTAAATTTGCGCGCGGGCAATCAAAGCGCCTGGGCCGAGCTCGACTGCGATTCGGTGAACCACTTTCCTTGCGTGAAGCTCTCGACGAAAACAAGGCTGAGGGCAAGGATGTACGCCACGCAGTGCCGAAGGTTGCTTTTGAGGTGCTGCATCGCATCAACGAAGTCACCCCGATCATGCCAACCGCTCTGGTTACTTTTGCGTTGCTTGACAACGATGACCGCGCACTCACGCTGTCCGAGGGACGCGAGATTCTTGAACCTGTCCTTCGTTATGCAGCTCGTCGTGGACTCGATGTCACCTCTGACACGAACTTGTCTGACGACGGCGGCATCATCAAGGCCCTCGACAGCCTGATCAGCCAAGGAATCGTGACGCGCTTTGATTCCGGTATCGAACCGGTCTACACCATCACGCCAAATCGTCAGCATGAAGCTGCTTTTTATCGGAACACGCTTGCGCACTTCTTCATCACTCGCGCCATCGTTGAAATTGGACTCGTGCGAGCGGCCGAAGAGAACGCAGCAGACTTCGCTGAAGTGACGTGGGAACAAGCGCGTGCACTTCGTGACACATTGAAATTCGAGTTCTTCTTTCCGCGCACTCGAGTTTTTGCCGAGGATGTTCAAGCCGAAGCCGCGATTGCCTATCCCGCATGGGAATCCGATCACCTCAAGCCAGATCAGCTGCTGCCGTTGCTTGCGACGTCGCGGTTGTTTACCGCACCACGCATTTTGGGGCCGTTCCTTGAGGCCTATAGCGTCGCCGCCGATTGGTTGGCCCAGATCGACCCCAAGACAGAGATCGACAACAAAGTATTCATCGAGGAATGCATCGGGATCGGTCAACAGCGTTGGCTTCAGCGGCGGATGCACACACCGGAATCCGTATCCAAAGACCTGTTCCAAGGTGCCCTTCGACTAGCCGCGAACAAGGGCCTCGTCGATCCGGCAGGTCCAGCACTCAAGAAGAAGCGCAAGGCCTTCGCGGCGGAACTCGCAGAAGCTGTCCGGCGCGTAGACGTCATCCGAAAATTGGCATCAGAAACATTCTGGGAAGGCAAGTAATGGCCGACATTGACTGGCTGTGCGAGGAAGTTGAAAAGGGACCATACGGCCCTCGCATTGGTGCGTTCTTCGACTTCGACGGGACGCTGATCGACGGCTATTCCGCTGCCGCCTTTTTTCGGGAACGACTCAAGATTCGCGACATTGACGCCAAAGAGATCTTTCAAACAATCGTGGCCAGCGTTGACATGGAGCGACGTGGGTCCGATGTCAGCCAGTTGATGAAGATCGGGATGAAAGGTCAAGCTGGCAGAAAGCTTGCTGATCTTGACGACTTCGGTCGCAAACTGTTTCTCGAAAAAATTTCGGGGATGATCTACCCCGACGCCCGGCTACTTCTTGATGCGCACCGCCATATGGGACACACGATTGTGTTGGCGTCATCGGCGACTCCGCCCCAGATCATTCCGGCTGCAACTGACTTAGGCATCAACAACATTTTGTGTACTGAAATCGACGTGACCAAGGACGGCATAATCACTGGCAACGTCAAAGGACCGATTCGCTGGGGAAAGGGAAAAGCTACGGCGGTCAAGGATTTTGCCAAGAAACACAAGCTCGACCTCGAACAGTCCTACGCCTACAGCAATGGCGCCGAGGACGTGCCATTCCTTAAGCAAGTCGGCAATCCTCGTCCACTAAATCCCGACGATGACCTCAAGAAATACGCGAAGAAAAACGGCTGGCCAGTTGCCTATCTCACGATGCCGCATCGTCACAACCCGATCACTTTGGCTCGTAGTGCCGCCGCAATCGGCAGTATGGGAATCGGCATTGCAACGGGATTTGGTGTCGCACTCATCAATGCGGATCGTGGCCTTGGTGCGTCTGTTGCCGCATCAGTCGGCTCAGAACTTGCGTTGGCGGCGGCCGGGATAAAGCTCAATGTGCATGGTGAAGAGAACCTATGGTCGGACCGGCCGTGCGTTTTTCTGTTCAATCACCAAAGCCAGCTCGACGTCATGATTCTGGGAGCGCTGCTGCGCAAGGACTTCACCGGCGTTGCGAAGAAGTCGCTGGAACACGATCCGGTATTCGGTCCCATCGGCTACCTGGCCGACGTTGCCTTTGTTGACCGCAGTAACTCAAGCGCCGCGCGCGAAGCCCTTAAACCAGTGGTGGAAGCGATGAAGAAGGGGAAATGCATCGCCATTGCACCCGAAGGCACGCGTTCGCCCACCCCACGTCTACTTCCGTTCAAAACCGGTGCGTTTCATATGGCCCGGCAAGCCGGCGTTCCAGTGGTCCCAATCGTGATTCGAAATGCTGGCGAACTAATGCGCCCGCACTCGCTGGTCATCTCCAACGGCACGATTGACGTAGCGGTACTGCCGCCAGTCCCAAGCACCGGTTGGACGACGAAGAACATTCATGACGCGGTCGACGAAGTGCGCGACATGTACCTCGACACCCTGGAAAATTGGCCAACGGACTAACGTCGGGGTTCGGGTCGCTATTGTCGATACCAGTTCAATTCCATCCAGGCCCTCGATCATCGATGAAATCGGAGTCAGCCATGAAGACAGTAACCACCAAAAGAGCCATTGTGGCGGGCGTTGGTATCGCCGGTCTATGCCTGACTCTGGGCGCATGTGGTGGCGGAACCACCATCTCGACCTCCGGTGGCGGCAACGGAACACCGAACACCGCGACGTTGCCCGCCGACTGGCCGTCAAATGTCCCAACACCGACCGGTCTGACCCTCAAGAGCGCCGTCGCGCTCAACATCGAGTCGGGTCGGACCTGGAATGCGTCGTGGGCTGGACCCGGGGACGCTGGAGCCGTCAACACCGAAATGCGCAGCAAGTTCACTGCCAACGGCTGGACGACGACCAACTCATTGGGTGAAGGCACTTCCTCAGGCGGCATCAGCACGTGGCAAAGCGGCAACTTGACTACGCAACTCACTGTCGTCAAACAAGAAAATGGTGACGTCGCGGTTAACGAAGGCGTCGTAACCAAGGCGGGCGCATCGCCAGCCGCTAGCTAGCGCGCTCGGTCAGTCAATACCACGGGCCATTTGAGCTGGATCAACAATCCGGTCAAAGTCCTGCGCTGAAATCCAACCGCTCTCAAGTGCAGCGTCGCGCAGCGTAGCCCCGGTTTCGGAAGCGGTGTGCGCTATTGCCGCTGCTTTGTCGTATCCGATTTCCGGAGCCAACGCCGTGACTAGCATTAACGATTGTGCGACGAGTTCAGCTATTCGTGGCCTATTGAGTTCGATTCCGTCAATGCAGAATTCGCGGAACTTGTCGCACCCGTCCGCCACGATCGTGGTCGAGTGAATGTAGTTGTGCATGACAAGAGGTCGTAAGACATTGAGCTCAAGGTCGCCCCTACTTCCAGCGATTGAAACTGCCGCGTCTTCGCCGATCACTTGAACGCAGACCATGATGAGCGATTCGCACTGGGTGGGATTGACTTTGCCAGGCATGATCGATGAGCCTGGTTCGTTGGCGGGCAGGATCAGTTCGCCAAGTCCGGAGCGAGGGCCTGAAGCCAACCACCTGATGTCGTTGGCGATCTTGAGGAGAACCAAGGCAAGGCCGCGCACACTGGACATCGATTCGACCATCGCATCCAATCCAGCCAATGCCGCAAATTTATTCGGCGCTGTTTCAAACGGGTGACCAGTCAAAGTCGCGATTCGATCCGCTATCGCATTCCCGAAACCTGGAGCACTATTCAACCCGGTACCAACGGCCGTTCCTCCAGCCGCAAGTTCGTAGAGGCCAAAACGCGCATGCTCAATGCGGTTGATCGCACCTTGGATCTGAGCCGCATACCCGGACCACTCCTGCCCCACGGTCATGGGCACAGCATCTTGCAAGTGAGTCCGTCCGATCTTTACGACGTCACTCCACTCCTGTGACTTCGCCAGCACACTCTGATGAAGGCGTTTGACACTCGGCAGCAGCCGACCTTCGAGCTCCTGAATGGAAGCAACGTGCATCGCAGTGGGAAATGTGTCGTTGGAGGACTGTCCAAGGTTGACATCGTCGTTGGGATGGATCGGCTCCTTTGAGCCAATCACGCCACCGACAAGCTGGTTTGCCCGGTTCGCAATTACCTCGTTGACGTTCATGTTCGTCTGGGTGCCCGAACCGGTTTGCCAAACCGAAAGCGGGAACTCGCCCTCGAGCTCCCCGGCGATAATCTCGTCACACACTTGTGAAATAAGTTTGGCTTTCCACTCCGGCAATCGTCCGGTCTCGTAGTTGATCTGTGCCGCGGCCTTCTTGATGAAAGCGAAAGCCCGATAAACCGCCGGCGGCATCAAGTCATCGCCGATTGCAAAATGCTCTAGCGAGCGCTGAGTTTGGGCTCCCCAATAGTGTTCGGCCGGCACTTCGATCGGCCCCATGGAGTCGGTCTCAATTCGCACTCCAGTAGAGCCCGTGCCAGGAGGAATATCCAGAATTCGCGGTTCAGTGCTCATCACAGTCAACCTACCGATCCATGGTTGAAAGCGTCACAGTGACGCATCAGACGGTGGCTTAGTTACTTCGTCTTCTTCAGCGAAGCCGAAAATCTTGGCTTCGTATTTGCGACGCATCGGCTCCCACCGCTCCATGTTCTGATCACGTCGTGCTTGAGCCCTGGCTTGTTTCGATGGATTGTTGCGGTAACGCCACCGCGCCCATGGCGAACCCGGTTTCGCGAGTCGCGAGCATCCGATCCACGAAACCCACGGCATCGCTAACGAAAGCGCCGCCGTCCACAACTTGCCCTTCAGGATCGTAATTGCAATGGGCAATACCCAAGTCACAATAAAGAACAGCGGAAAAAGAATACGTGCATATGGATCAGTCTCTGGCGGTCCCGGTGGATCATTCGGTGCAGCCATAAACATGGCACCGAGCAATACGGCGACGGCGATCATTACGGCATCGGCAGACTTGCGCCCTTCGGACTTCCAATACACATCGTCAAGATGCAGAATCAACGCAAACTCATCCAGCACTAAAGCGGCGCCCGCTCCAAACAGCAGCCCGGCAATGTTCTCCCAGAATCCCTTTGGATACGCACCGAGACCCAGTAGCCCACCGACGAGAACGAGCACGATGCCCGGCACCACGTGGTGGATATGAACGCTGCCCGCAGTGACATTGCGAAACGGTCCCCTGCCAGCGCGGATCAATCTGACAACGATCCGGGTCACCAGGAAAGTCAGGATGAAAGCAACGAACGCAAGCAAAAGTGGTTGGCGCCCGGAATCGACGATGATGCGGATGTACCACCCGAGCATTCGACGCTTCCCTTCCGTGAGGTCCTATCGGAACGGCGCCTGCGGGACTAACTCTTGCGCGATTTGCTCTTCTCTGCACGTCGAGCCCGCTTGGCTGCAGCATCTTGGTGATCGAGTTCTTCGGCTTCCTCGAGCGTTGGGGCTGTTCCACCCAGTTTCGCGGGTACCCACCAACGGTCTGCGTCGCCGCTTGGCGAATCGGGATAACGAGCAATTGTCACCTCGAGTAACGCTTCAAGAGACTGCTTGAGCTGAGCCGTTACTTCGTTTGCGTCGTCGCCTTTCGATGGGTAGAGCGGCGCTCCGACAGTGATCCCGATTGTGCGACCGCGTTTGAAGGAGCGTTTCGTTCCTTTACTCATTATTCGTTGGCCGCCCCACGTCACCATCGGGATGAGTGGGACCCCGGCATCAGCCGCAAGCCGGGCAGCACCCGATTTCAGATCCTTGATCAGATATGAGCGACTGATCGTGGCCTCTGGAAAAATCCCGATGACTTCACCATCCTGCAAGGCCTTGATGGCGGATTGAAAAGCCCCTGCTCCGGCGGCACGATCTACCGGAATGTGGTGCATGCCGCGCATCAATGGACCTGAGATCTTGTTTGAAAACACCGAATCCTTTGCCATGAATCGAACGAGTCGCTTCGAAGGCTGCGCAGCTAATCCGTCAAAGATGAAATCGAGGTACGAAATGTGATTGCTGGCCAATACAGCGCCGCCTGAAGTCGGAACATGTTCAGATCCAACAACGTCGAATTTCAGCCCCATCGCCTTAAACGAAACACGCGCGCTAGCGATGACGGGTGGGTACACGATTTCGGCCATTCAAGGAGTCTAGGGTAGGCGCATGCCTTGTCTCGTCGCACTCATCGCGGTGCTCTCTCCACGCCTGGCGCTGTTTCTTGTCTGGCTGTTTGATTACAACCGAGTCGCGATCTGCTTTAGCAACATGTGGATCGGCTTCTTTGGCTTTCTATTTCTGCCCTGGACCACGCTTGCCTGGATCCTGTGTTACCAGCCATTAGTCGGTGTCAGCGGATTTGGTTGGTTCCTTGTGCTGCTCGGTTTTGTTGCGGACATCAGCTCGTACGCGAGCAGCTTCCGGTCTCGCCGTGGGCGAACCCAGGTCGTACAGACTTACTAGCCCAACAACGATGGCAGCTACGCGCTGACGCGTTCTTGACCGACGTTATCCATCAGACCAGTTGATTGTTCCGGTAATGCGTCGGCCGAGACCACTTCGGAAACGTAGTGCGGTTCGGGACTCGCAAAAGTTGGGGCCGCGCGTAACACGGCGTAAACCAATCCAGCGGTGGCCACCCAGAAAATACAGCCAGCTATTAGCACGCCGAAGAAGATCGTTGTCACCACCGCGACCGCGATCCACAGAATCGGTGCAGCAATCAGCACGATGCGTGCATCACGCCTCGATAGTTGTGGACGGCTCTTGGTCGACTTCTTTGGTCGCCGGGGCGCTTTGAATGCCTTGACTTGTTTGGGCTTTGTTGTCGGACCACCACCGAAGCGCGGTTTCGGAAACGCGCTTGACGCTGATTCTTCCGCGGCCACGGCAACCGGCTCAGGCTCCGCAACAACCTCAGGAACGGCAACCGGCTCAGGCTCCGCAACAACCACCGGCTCCGCAACAACCTCAGGAACGGCAACCGGCTCAGGCTCCGCAACAACCTCAGGAACGGCAACCGGCTCAGGCTCCGCAACAACCTCAGGAACGGCAACAACCTCAGGAACGGCAACAACCTCAGGAACGGCAACAACTGGTTCAACGGGCGGCGAAGGCTCACTGGGTTCGGTCACTCGCGCAACCGGTGCCGGGCGCAGCACCTTGGGCGGCGCCGACCGACTGACCCGGCGCGCTGGCTTCAGCTCCTGCGCGATGACGGGCGCAGAGGCGGCATGACTCGCTTTCTTCTTTGTACCGCTCGTCTTCTTTTCTTTCTTTTCTCTCTTCGCTTCTTCGGGGACTTCGTAGACGCCACGCTCGGGCCGAACCAATTGACCGTCTTTAACTAGCCCGTTGAGTGCGTGTGAGAGCTTCGAATCGACACTTGATGCATCGGTGCCAGCGACCCCACTCTTTGAGTCATGAAGGAGGTGGTCGCGGATCTGACTCTTCGTTGCTTTTGCGCCCCGACGAACGTAGTTCAAGACCGCGGATGAGATACCACTTGTTTCGCCAGAAGTCACCCACGACACGCTAGGCACTTCTTCGGGCAAGTGCCTAGTTCAACGACCCTTCAACGCCTTGCTTGGGCCAAACGGGTGATGCACGGTCAGGCGTTGAGCCCCTGGGGCGGCTGGGGCCCGAAATCCGGCAAATTCGGGGAAAACTTTCGTGAATTGCGCCTCAGTCGCCGAGTCTGCGTCCATTGCCCCGTACAGTGAGCAGTGGTCATTCGTGTTCCAAGCATCCGCCTGGGTCCACACGGGCGGCTCAGGTGGTGACTAGCCTCCTGAAATTTATTAGCAAAGGGCATCATCAGAATGAGTAATCCAGTTTCAGGCACTGTCAAGTGGTTCAACGGCGAAAAAGGCTTTGGCTTCATCGCAGTCGACGGTGGCGACACCGACGTATTTGTCCACTACAGCGCAATCCAGACCGATGGCTTCCGCACTCTCGACGAGAACCAGAAAGTTGAGTTCGAGATTGTGCAGGGTCCCAAGGGCCCACAAGCAGACAACGTTCGCCCTGTCTGATCTTGTAGGTCTTCCTAGACCTTAGTAACCAAAACCAAAGGCCCCGGCCGCTTCCTGGAAGCGAACCGGGGCCTTTGGCATGCCAGGGTGGAGTCGTGCTCGATTCA
>JAHEXM010000032.1 GCA_023252115.1 Micrococcales bacterium
GCCCGAGCAACGCCTTTTTGGTGATTTCACCACCCCAGGTCGGGCCAACCAATTGAACGCCGATGCTGTCACGCCCGACATTGCACGTAGTCGAAAGTTGCGTCACGACGTTGGTGCTTTGCAGCGGGGTTAGCGCCTCAGTTGTCACCTGGATGCTCTTATTACCCAGTTCGATGACCTTCGCGTTTTGCACATTCGCCGCTGAGACCGCGTCACGTACTTGCGGGATCGTGCAGCTCGAAGCTGGAACCTTGAATTCAGCACCACCTTTGAACTCGATCCCAAGGTTCAAGCCACGGATACCCAGACCACAGATAGCCGCGAGCAAAATAATTCCGGAAAGCGCGTACCACCATTTGCGGCGGCCAACGATGTCGTAGGAGACCTCGCCTCGATACAGGCGAGCGCTAAATGACCCGAATCGTGACATCAGCTACTCCCCTCTGGCTTGTCTGATTCTTTCGGTTCGATGGCTGCATCAGAATCATCCTCCGACACGCCCTCTGCCTCGTCGATGTCTTCTTGCACAGCATCGGCAACTTCCTCAGCAGGTGTAGCACCCGCACCCACCGCAACCTTTTCTTTGCGTTTCTTTGATTTACCAGGTTCGGCTGGCTGATGAAGGTGGGCCACGCCTAGTCGTCGTGGGTCCAGGCCTGACATCGGGGCGCCACTGGTAAACCATCTGGTGCGGGCAAGAAGCGTAACCACCGGCCTGGTGAACATGAAAGCAACGACGATGTCGATGATCGTGGTCACGCCAAGCACAAAAGCGAAACCGCGAACATTGCCGACCGAAATGAAATACAGAATTGCGGCTGCAAGGAGCGATACGAAGTCAGCAGCCAAAATGGTGTTTCGCGCTCTCGACCATCCAGTTTCACAGGCAACTCGAAGCGATCGCCCCTCGCGAACTTCATCTCGAATACGTTCGAAATACACCACGAACGAGTCTGCGGTAATACCGATTGCCACGATTGCTCCGGCAACACCCGCCAAGGTCAGCGCAAGCCCGAGTGTCCGACCGAGTAGCACAAAGATTTCGTAAGTGATGCCGGCGGCGACCAACAAACTCGCGACCGCTACCAGACCCAAGGCGCGGTAGTAGATCAGCAGGTACACGACCACGAGCAGCAATCCGAGGCCGCCAGCGAGAAGGCCCGCCGTCAGCTGGTCTGAGCCAAGCGTTGGCGACACAGAAGTGACCTCAGCGATGGTGAGGTTCACCGGCAACGCGCCGTATTTGAGGATCTGCGCCTGGTCTTTGGCCTCTTGTGCGGTGAAGGTTCCGCTGATCGTTGCGGAACCACCCAGGATTGGCTCTTTGAAGTATGGCGAAGATTGAACGAGCCCATCGAGCACGATCGCGAACTGATTCTGGGGAGGTTGCAAAGCAGACAGCTTGGTAGAGACATCGGCAAGTTGCTTTGCACCGGTCGAATCAAATGTCAGGTCAATCTGCCAACCCCCGGCGCCATTCTGCGGAAGCGTCGCATTTGCATCGGTGACGTTGGTGCCTTTGATGAACGCTGGCTGCAGAAGATATTTCGCAGCCCCGTCTTTGGAACAGGTAACGATCCACATCGCCGGATTGTCAGGTGTTCCACCTTGATGATTCTCGGGCTTCGAACAGTCCAGTTCGGCATAGGCCTTTTGCAAGGCCGCACTGTTGGTGGGTGATTCGATTGGCGGGGACTTTGCCACCGGAGCAGCCGTCGGGGCAGGGGTCGCTGCCGGTTTTGGTTTCGCCGTTGCCGCTGGTTGCGCTAGGGGTGCTGATTGGCCCTTGGCACCGGTGCCCTTGGTTTTAGGGGCTGGTGTCGCTGGTCCGGGGGCCACCGTTGGCTCCGGTTGCGGGGCGCCCGCCGTTTCCGACTCAACGGCCCGAAAATCGAGCAACGCGGTCTGCGACAACAACTGTTGAATTCGTTCCTGATTCGCACCAGGCACTGCAACAACGATTGCCGCACTGCCGCCCGAGCCCTGGGTGGTGACGTCCGCCTCGGACACGCCAAATCCGTTAACGCGTTGTCGAATAATCGACACGGTCTGATCCAGTTGGTCCTTGGTTATCGCGCCCTGACCATTTGCCGGTTTAGGAACCAGAATGACCTGCGTGCCACCTTGCAGGTCAAGGCCAAGTTTGGGCGTGTGTTGCTGACCAGGCCAAAAAGTCCAGACAGCGAGGCCGACAACGATGATCAGCAGCGCGCCCAGGGATCGCCAAGGCCGAACTTTGCCTTTGGATGGGGCAGCCACGGGTGCGCGTCCTCTTTGCTATCGGGGGCTAGCGGGCGAGCTAACTGCGCAGGAACTTATCGGACCCACCGATGGTTAGTTAGACGACGGGTCTACAGAGGAGCGGGATGTCGCGTCTTCGGACAGATTCACTGTCTTTTCTGAAGCGTCAATCGCCGTTTCGTCCGTGGTCTCTTCGGTCGCATCTACCGGGTCGATCACCTTAGAGATTGCGGCTTTGAGCATAGTGATCTGAACGCCTGGGGCGATCTCGAGCTGGAATTTGTCGTCATCAATCGATGTGATGGTGCCGAAAACACCGGCGGTCGTCATGATTTCTGAGCCGACCTCGGCCTCGTTGACGAGCGCTGCTTGCGCCTTCTGCTTGTTCTTTGCGGGGCGTAGCACGAGCAACCAGAAGACGGCGGCAAGGCCACCAAGCATCAATAGGGGCAGCATGTTCACGGACTTTCTCCGATCAGGTGGGAGTCAAGTGACCGTGGTCGCCCGGTCAGCGAATCCACGTAATCCAACTGATTCTAGCTGTCTGAGGCCGTTTCAAGGTCAAGTGTGAGAAAACTGCCACCTGGAGAGTGGCGTGGGGGCGTCAAACCAAGGTGTTTCCAGGCTGCGGCGGTGGGCACCCGGCCGCGCGGCGTGCGCATGATCATGCCGGTCCGCACCAAGAACGGTTCGACCACCGTTTCGACTGTCTCTGGCTCCTCGCCCACGGCAACTGCCAACGTCGAAAGACCTGCTGGCGCACCGCCAAACCGGTTAACGAGCGCATGCAGGACGGCGGTATCGAGGCGGTCGAAACCCAGCTCGTCTACCTCGTACAACTCAAGCGCCGCTTTAGCTGTCGCAACATCTACTTTGCCGTTCCCATGAACTTGGGCAAAGTCTCGCACTCGGCGCAGCAGCCGGTTTGCAATGCGCGGTGTTCCGCGAGAACGGCCGGCAATTTCGGCAGCGCCCGCGCGGTCGAGATGTACTTGGAGCAACAGCGCTGAGCGAACCAGAATCGTCTCGAGGTCTGCTGCGTCGTAGAAATCCATATGCGCGGTAAACCCAAAGCGGTCCCGTAGAGGCCCGGGTAACAGCCCTGACCTTGTAGTCGCGCCCACCAAAGTGAAAGTCGGAAGATCGAGCGGGATGGCCGTTGCGCCAGCTCCCTTGCCGACCATGACATCGACTCGAAAATCCTCCATTGCCATGTAAAGCATTTCTTCGGCTGGCCGGGCAAGTCGATGAATCTCGTCGATGAACAACACTTCACCAGGCATCAGACTGGTCAAAACCGACGCCAAGTCGCCCGCATGAGTTATCGCCGGTCCACTCGTCACTCGAAGCGGAGCATTCATTTCTGTCGCGACGATCATGGCTAGTGTCGTTTTGCCGAGTCCTGGAGGACCTGAAAGCAAGACGTGATCAGGTACGCGCTCACTCCCCCTTGCTGCAGTTAGCACCAAACCCAGCTGGTCGCACACACGTTGTTGACCAACAAAGTCGTCGAGAGACGTCGGTCGCAGGGCGCTATCGAGATTTCCGTCATCGGTGCGCGTATCGGCGGCGACTATCCGCTCAACCCCTGAGTCAGTCATCGTCGATCCAAGGCTCGCAAGGCCATTTTGAGGAGGGAACTGACGTCGTCAGTTTCAGATTGTCCGTTCGCAGTTAGCTCGCCCTGCACGGCGACAACTGCGGCTTGGGCGTCACGATCTGCCCAGCCCAGACCGACGAGCGCGCGCTGTACTGAGGCTTCCCAAGGCGCAACCCCCGGTGCCTGCGCCGAATCGGAATCGCGCACATCGACTGAAGTACCATCGGTTGCTGGTGACAATCGGTCTGCGAGTTCCAGAACCATGCGTTGAGCGCCCTTGCGACCGATGCCGGATATTTTCGTCAAGGTCGCGGTGTCACCCGCGTGCACCGCCGCACGCAGTTGATTCGGTGTCAAAGTCGCCAACACTGCCAGCGCGAGTCGTGGGCCAACCCCAGTTACTGATTGCAGTACCGAAAACACTTCCCGCTGGTCGGAATCGGCGAAACCAAAGAGTGTCAGCGAATCCTCGCGAACGACAAGCGATGTAGCCAACGATGCAGTGTCGCCGACATGGAGATCACGGCAGGTACTTGGCGTACAACTGATCTGCAGTCCAATTCCACCAAGCTGAATCAGGACTGAATCCTGGCCTCGCTCAAGAACTATGCCGGTAACCGATCCGATCACGATGCCACCACCTTCGGTGCCCGCTGCAGTTGTAACGCTGGCCAACGCCAGGCATGACAGATCGCCAACGCGATGGCATCAGTCGCATCAGCCGGTCCAACAACCGGTTGGCCAACAATTCGACCCACCATCGAAGCGACCTGAGCTTTGGCAGCCGTACCGGATCCGGTCACAGCAGCCTTCACTTCACTCGGCGTGTGAAACGAAATGGGCAACCCTGATCGATGCGCAACCAAGGCGGCAACGCCAGCCGCCTGGGCCGTGCCGATCACGGTGCGAATGTTGTGTTGGCTGAAGACCTGTTCGATCGCAACTGAGTTAGGTCGGCGTTCCTTAATTGCCTCAATGATGGCAGCCTCAAGTGCCGCTAACCGCTCACCGATCTCATGCTCAGTGGGTGTACGAACGATGCGTACATCAACAAGCCGCACCTTGCGCGATGTGTCGGCGTCAACGACAGCGATGCCGCATCTGGTCAAGCCAGGATCGATTGCCATAACTCGATGCACCATGGCTCACCGCCTCTCGCGCCAGTCGTACATATGTTCTACAAAAACCGAGATTAGCGATCAAAACAGGTAATCGTCGCGCCGACGCGCCAATAAGCGCATGCGGGTGCCCAGAATGCAGAACAGCCGCTCATCCACCAGTTAACGGCAGATGAGCGGCTGGACTGAATCGAACAGGGACTACTTGCGTCGCGTCGTGCGCTTGCGAGCAGGTGCCCGCTTCGCAGTCTTCTTCGCAGCAGTCTTACGAGCAGGTGCCCGCTTCGCAGTCTTCTTCGCAGCAGTCTTACGAGCAGGTGCCCGCTTCGCAGTCTTCTTCGCTGCACGCTTACGAGCAGGTGCCCGCTTCGCAGTCTTCTTCGCTGCACGCTTACGAGCAGGTGCCCGCTTCGCAGTCTTCTTGGCAGCCCGCTTGCGAGCAGGAGCGCGCTTTGCAGTCTTCTTGGCTACGCGCTTGCGAGTGACCTTTTTCGCCACTGCCTTCTTACGAGCAGTTGCCTTCTTTGCCACGCGCTTGCGAGTCGCGGTCGCCTTCTTGACCACGCGCTTGCGAGTCGCGGTCGCCTTCTTGACACGCTTTGCTGCCGTCTTGCGAGCCGCCGTGCCTTTCTTGGCGACACGCTTTCTGGCTGTTGCCTTCTTTACTGCCACTGCTTTCTCCTTCACTTCGGGTTTAACTGCTGCCGCCTTTGCTACAACAGCGCTGCGACCTTTTGCTAGTGGACTCGCCGCAGCAACGGCCTTGTCTGATACATGCGCGATACCCGCCTTCAACCAACGAACTGAGTTGCGTTCGTTGCTTGACTTCGAGCCTGTCGGTGTTGACACAAAAAGAGGCTATACGGTTACACAGCGCTTTTTGTCAATTACAACATCTTTTACGACATGAACTTGCAGTAACGATTTCGGCGTTTGCACACGCAAGTTGCGCATGAATGTTCGTTTCGCGCGCGTAATTTACCGAGATCAAGCGTAGAAATACACAACAAAGAAAATGTGCATTAGCTGATTGCCGCCATAATTTCATCCGACACGTCGAAGTTTGCATAGACATTTTGCACGTCATCACTGTCTTCAAGTGCGTCAACTATTTTGAATAACTTGCGCGCGTTGTCCTCATCCAGCGGCACCGTAACGCTTGGAAGGAACGATGCTTCGGCAGAGTCATACTCAATTCCGGCATCTTGTAACGCAGTTCTTACTGCTACCAAGTCAGTCGGTTGACTGACCACTTCGAATGCTTCACCGAGGTCGTTGACCTCTTCCGCACCAGCATCAAGCACCGCGGTCAATACATCGTCTTCGGTGACATCGGCTGCGGGTACCAGCACCACTCCCTTTCGGGCAAAAAGGTATGAAACGGAACCTGGATCGGCCATAGCGCCGCCATTTCGCGTCATTACCGTACGGACCTCAGATGCAGCGCGATTTCGGTTGTCAGTGAGGCATTCGACCAATACTGCAACGCCAGCCGGGCCATATCCCTCGTACATGATGGTTTCCCAGTTGGCGCCGCCTGCCTCGGCACCTGAACCGCGTTTTACTGCGCGCTCGATGTTGTCTAGCGGTACTGAGGTGCGCTTTGCCTTCTGTATTGCGTCATACAGCGTCGGGTTACCCGCTGGGTCCCCACCGCCGGTGCGTGCAGCGACCTCAACACTTTTGATGAGCTTGGCAAACAACTTTGCGCGGCGAGAATCCTTGACCGCTTTTTGATGCTTGGTTGTCGCCCATTTGGAATGGCCGCTCATGCCTGTCCCTTCACGATGTCCACGAACAACGAGTGGATCCGACGATCGTCAGTCAACTCTGGGTGAAATGCAGTTGCCAGATTGCGGTCTTGTCTCACAGCCACGATCCTACCGACGGCCGAATTGTCGGGGATGCTTGCAAGAACTTGCACCTTGTCACCAATTGATTCAACCCATGGTGCGCGAATAAATATGCCGTGGAACATTGGTTGGCCAATGCATGCGATGTCGAGGTCTTGTTCAAACGAGGCGACTTGGCGACCAAATGCATTTCTGCGCACTGAAATATCAATGCAGCCAATCGTTGCTTGCCCGGGGACGCCATCAAGCACTTCGCGCGCGACCAGAACCATTCCGGCGCACGATCCATAGACCGGCAATCCGTTGCTGACTGCTTGTACCAGTGGTTCGAGAAGGCCAAGGTCTGAGGCGAGTTTGCTGATGGTGGTTGATTCACCGCCTGGAATCACCAAACCGTCCAGGGCAGTGAGTTCTTCTGCCTTGCGTATCGCTCGCACTGTGGCGCCGCACTCGTTGAGTACAGCGGCATGTTCGCGCACATCGCCCTGAAGCGCGAGAACCCCGATTGTTGGTGCGGTCACGCCCTAATTACCGCGCTCAGCAAACCGAAGCGGAACGGGACTCTCTTCAACGTTTATTCCGACCATTGCCTCGCCGAGTCCACGAGACACCTTGGCAATGACGTTGGGGTCGTCGTAGTGAACAGTCGCTTGGACGATTGCTGCAGCACGTTCGGCTGGATTGCCCGACTTGAAGATGCCTGAACCGACGAAAACGCCCTCGGCCCCAAGCTGCATCATCATCGCGGCATCGGCTGGCGTGGCGATTCCACCTGCCGTGAACAAGACGACAGGAAGTTTGCCGTTCTCGGCAACCTCTGCCACGAGGTCGTACGGGGCCTGTAAGTCTTTGGCTGCTGCGTACAGCTCGTCCTTGTTCATCGTCGTTAGACGTCGAATCGCGCCACCAATGGATCGCATATGCGTTACCGCATTCGAAACATCTCCCGTGCCAGCTTCACCCTTGGAACGAATCATTGCCGCGCCCTCATTGATGCGTCGAAGGGCTTCACCAAGATTTGTCGCACCGCAAACAAACGGCACCGTGAACTGCCACTTATCGATGTGGTTCGCGTAGTCGGCAATTGAAAGCACTTCAGATTCATCGATGTAGTCAACGCCAAGTGATTCAAGGACTTGAGCTTCGACGAAGTGGCCGATGCGTGCCTTGGCCATCACGGGGATGGTGACGGAGTTGATGATCTCGCCGATCATGTCTGGATCTGACATCCGCGAGATGCCACCTTCGGCACGAATATCAGCTGGCACCCGCTCCAATGCCATTACCGCAACGGCGCCGGCATCTTCAGCAATCTTGGCCTGCTCAGCGTTGACAACGTCCATGATGACGCCGCCTTTGAGCTGTTCGGCCATGCCTCGCTTGACGCGCAACGTTCCTGTCGTCGACTCGCTCATGCCTTTATCGTAGGGGCAGGCGGCTCAGCGGTCGACCAGGCCTGCAGGCACCGAGTCATCAAGCTCCGCCGATTGGGGGTAGGGCGCAGACCCTGCCAATCGAAACCATCGAACCAATCGCTGGCGACGTACCGCGCGGCATGCGCGAACTGCGTCGTTGTAAAAGCGCCGCGACATGGCAGCACGATGCACAGATCCACTTAAGTCGCCGATGAGTGCCGAACCGTCGTCCGATTCAGCGATCTCGTTGACATCCTCAGTTGAACCGAATGCTGCCGCCAATACTCGGGTCAGATCGCTTTCCATTTGCGCACGCTCAATGGGATCCCCTGGAACAGCTCGAGCATTATGTGCTGCTTCCATCAACACCAAGCTTGTTGCAGGATCCAAAACACCCGACTCGGCAGCCTCGAGTGCACATCCGCTTCGGCGTAGGAATTGAATGTCCATTGAAGAGAAACCGGCTTCCACGCGGTGGTGGAGTCGATCCAGTCGTCCAGCAGTCATCGACAAATAGATGACGAAGACGATGACAATGACAGCGATGACAACTGCCGGTACGAGCCAGCCGCTCACTCGTCACTCCCCATACGACTGAGTCGACCGAGTGTCTGGCCGCTGAGGTCGGCCTGAACTTTCTCGCCACCTGCGGTCACGGATTCATACACGCGCACGACATCACGGGCCACCGTTGACCAGTCGAACATTTCTGCGCGACGGGCACCTTCGTCGCTCAGCAATTCGCGTCGGGGCTTGTCCGCAAGCAGACTTAACGCCTGACGTGCAAGGTCGGATGAGTCGCCGTTGCGGAATAGGGCGCCGCACGTTCCGTCTTCGAGCACACGAGCAAACGCGTCAATGTCACTCGCTAGAACAGGGCACCCCGCCGCCATGGACTCAAGCAGCACAATTCCGAAACTCTCGCCGCCGGTATTCGGTGCCACATACATGTCAACCGACTTGAATGCAGAGACTTTGTCGGCGTCACTGATTAGCCCCAAGACCACCACATTGTCGCGGATCGTTGGTGCCAAATGCCGCCGAACGTATTCGACGTCGCCAGGTCCAGCAACGAGCAATTGAACGTCGGGACGCTGTGCGACGATTTCGGGCATCGCACCAAGTAACACGTCAAGGCCTTTGCGGTCTTCGTCGATGCGACCAAGAAACAACATCGTCCCGCCTTCGCGCGGATATCCGGGTAGCGGACTTCCCGATGCAAAGTGTTTGCAGGTCACCCCGTTGGGAATGAGGACCGCATCACCGCCGAGGTGCTCAACGACGGTCTGGCGAGCCTTCTCGCTCACCGCAATGCGTGCATCGATCTTTTCCACGGCCGTCTGCAGAATGAAATAGGCGGCGCTCATCGCGCGCGATTTCGCCACTGACGAGTGACACGTTGCAACTAATGGCCCACGGGCAACCCAGCACGCCAGCATTGACAGACTGGGTGAAGTTGGTTCGTGAACGTGGACAACGTCAAAGTCACCGTCGCGGATCCATCGCCGTACGCGAGTTGCTGATACTGGGCCAATATTTACCCGCGCGACTGACCCGTTGTACGGGACTGGCACTGGACGTCCCGCTGAAACCACATAAGGCTCTAGCTCGGTTTCCTCATCAGAGGGAGCAAGGACGCTGACCTCGTGACCCATCTCAAGCAAAGCTTGCGCCAAGTCACGAACATGCACTTGCACGCCGCCGGGAGCTGTCCAGTCGTACGGGCACACAATCCCAACACGCATTAGTCGAGCTCCTCGCTCGATTTCACGGCATCGGATTTTGCCAAGCGCGCCTGGTCAAGGTCTGCCAGCCACAGCTTCTGCAACATGTGCCAGTCCTGCGGATGCGCGGAAATGCCTTCTTCGAAGACATGCGCGACCTTCTGGGTGATCTCAGCGACAGCTTGTTCGTATCCCGGCTGTGTACTTGCATCGTCTCCGGTGGGCGCACCTTCTGGGATTGGTATGCGCGCGTGCATCTTTGCGCACGCGTTGGGCCCGTCATACCAAAGCGTGGCGACGATCAGCGGCGCACCAGTACGCAACGCTAAATAGGCGGGACCCGCGGGCATTCTTGTCTCTTCGCCAAACAGCTGCACCGAAATACCCCGCCGGCCGAGGTCGCGATCAGCAAGTAGAGCCACTATCCGGCCCTCATTTCGCAGTTCCTCGGCCAGCACGTTGACAACCCCAGGTTGCCCCGCCGGGTGAATGCGGATTCCGAGGCTTTCGCGATAGGCCACAAACTTCCGAAACAACTTTTCCGGTTTGAGTCTTTCGGCGATTGCCGTCAACGGGCCCATGTCCAAGGCACCACAACC
>JAHEXM010000033.1:0-6633 GCA_023252115.1 Micrococcales bacterium
AGCGCGAACTTGAAGACGCCTTCCCCTATGTCGAAACTCCTGATCAGTTGGCTTGTATCGACGAAGTTAAAGGCGACATGGAAAAGTCGATCCCGATGGATCGCATCATCTGCGGAGACGTTGGCTACGGCAAAACCGAGATTGCTGTGCGTGCTGCATTCAAGGCAGTGCAAGACGGTTCTCAAGTCGCCGTCCTGGTGCCGACGACCCTTCTGGTACGTCAGCATCAACAAACATTTGCTGACCGATTCGCGCCGTTTCCAATCAACGTTGTTGCTTTGTCCAGGTTCCAATCTGATGCGCAATCGAAAGCTGCACTCGAAGGGATCCACGACGGAACGGTCGATGTGGTTATCGCGACACATCGTTTGTTGTCGCCGAAAACTCGATTCAGGAACCTTGGTTTGGTAGTTGTCGACGAGGAACAGAGATTCGGTGTTGAGCACAAGGAACACCTAAAAGCGCTGCGTACCAATGTTGATGTACTCACGATGTCTGCCACCCCGATTCCGCGAACACTCGAGATGGCGGTGACCGGAATTCGCGAGATGTCGACAATCCAAACGCCGCCAGAGCAACGTCTACCTGTCCTGACATTTGTTGGGCCGTACGACGACAAACAGATCACGGCGGCGATCCGACGTGAACTTCTGCGTGACGGTCAAGTGTTCTTTGTGCACAATCGCGTTGCATCGATCGACCGGACAGCCACCAAGATTGCCGAACTCGTGCCGGAGGCGCGCGTTGCCGTGGCACACGGACAGATGAGTGAACGCGACCTTGAGCAAGTGATCGTCGATTTCTGGGAACGTCGAGTTGACGTCCTGGTCTGCACCACGATCGTCGAGAACGGCCTCGATATTCCCAATGCGAATACGCTGATTGTTGACCGCGCTGATATGAACGGACTAAGTCAACTCCATCAATTGCGCGGTCGAGTTGGTCGAGGTCGGGAACGCGCGTATGCGTACTTTATGTACCCAGCCGAGAAGCCGTTAACTGAAACGGCCCACCAGAGGCTTGCCACCATTGCTCAACACACGGACTTGGGTTCGGGGATGGCTGTAGCCATGAAGGACCTTGAGATACGTGGCGCGGGAAACCTGCTTGGCGGGGAACAGTCAGGACACATTGCCGAGGTTGGCTTTGACCTCTACGTCAGATTGGTTGGCGAAGCGTTGTCCGAGATCAAGGGCGAGGACACCTCGGGCAATTTCGAAGTCAAGATTGAGCTGCCTGTTGACGCACACCTGCCGGTCGAATATGTCCCAGATGAACGGTTGCGGCTAGCTGCCTATAAAGAAATCGCGTCTGCGACGACAGATGAGCAGGTTCAGGCCGCAGTTGAGGAACTGATTGACCGATTCGGGCCTTTGCCCGACGCCGTCGTGACGCTTATCGAGGTGGCCAAGTTGCGCACTGCGGCCCGTGCTGTCGGTGTGACCGAGGTGGTATCTGCTGGTACCAAGGTCCGATTTGCCCCGGTCGAGTTGGCGGAATCTCGGGCACTTCGGCTTACTCGGTTGTTCCCAGGGAGCCTTGTGAAGCCTGCCACCCGTACGATCCTGGTGCCGCGTCCAATGACGGCGAAGGTCGGTGGTCAGCCGCTCGCAAACCGAGAGCTGCTCGCCTGGGCCCGAGACCTGATTGACTCGGTGTTGTCCGAGCGCTAAGTCCGATCCCCAAGGGGGCGCAGTGAGCCGTTTCATCTCTGGTCGTGGGACCCGTTCTGTGCGGGCTAAGCGTGCCGCGCTCGCCATCGCGGGCCTCGTGATGATTGGTGCAGTGGCAGCCGGATGTGGACCCGACCTGGCTGGCTCCGCCGCAACGATCGGTAGCGACCGAATCACTGACGAGGCGCTCACCACTCAAGTTGATGCGGTTACCACCGGCTTGAACATCGATGAGTCCCCCAAGGTCTCGGCCGCGATTTTGCAGCGGATGCTGACAACCCAGCTTGTCGCCCAACTTGCCGCACGCAACAACGTGACTGTCACGCAAGGTGAAATCGACACATTTATTTCCGCCCAAGTTCAGCAAGCCGGTGGGCAAAAGCAATTTGAGACCCAAGTCTTGCAATCAGGTATCGCCCAAAGCGATATCCAGAATGCGGTGAAAACGACTTTGCTTGTTCAGAAATTGGGGCCAGTACTCGCTCCTGGTAAGTCCGAACAAGAACAGCAGACGGCGACGGCGGTGGCGGCAGTCAAATTGGCACAAGAACTTAACGTCAGCGTTAGTCCACGCTTTGGGACGTGGCAGGCAGCGCGACTGCAGGTCGGACCTCCGCCCGATGATTTGTCGGCAACACCGCCGCTTTCCGGTGGCCTTGCTCCCCTCGGTCAAAACCCAGGCCAAGGTCAGGACCCGAACCAGGCACCGCAAGACCAAGGTGGCCAGGGTCAGGACCCGAACCAGGCTCCGCAGAGCCAAGGTGGCCAGGGCCAGAATCCGAACCAAGCACCGACTCAGTAACCGTGTCTGCCGCAGAGGGCCACCAGTTCCTGGAACTCGTCGCGGTGATGGATCGACTTCGATCACCCGGTGGTTGTCCGTGGGACGCAGAACAAACGCACGCGTCTCTGGTGCAATACCTCGTCGAGGAAACTTACGAAACTGTTGAAGTGATCGATGCCGAGGATCGTGAAGGGCTGCTCGAAGAACTGGGGGACCTTCTGTTGCAAGTCGTGTTTCATTCGCGTATTGCCGCTGAACATCCCACCCAACCCTGGAATATTGACGATGTCGCCGACGGGATCACTACCAAGTTGATCGCTCGTCACCCACACGTGTTTGGTGACGAACAGGCGCCAGACGCGGCCTCGGTCGAACAGGCCTGGCAAGACCGCAAAGCGGTAGAGAAGGGTCGAACATCGGCGATCGACGGTGTTCCGACGGCGATGCCAGCTCTCGTCCAGGCAGCGAAACTTATGCGAAGAGTCGCGAGAGCTGGCCGGTACGTTGCGCCGGCCGGTGAGACCGAGCTTGAGCTTGCCCGGGCGACGGTTGGCGAGGGCGAGGTTGAACAGAGGCGAAAGGCACTCGGCACCGCATTGATGGCATTGGTTGCGGTGGCCGAAGAAGCTGGCATCGACGCCGACGAAGCATTGCGATCAGCGGTCAGTCAATATCGGGTAAAGATCCAGGAATCCGAGGGCCTTTCCTGACGATTCCGCGCAGGCATGTGATCCTTAGCTGTGGCGGATTTTTGGACCCGGCGGGCCTTCTTGGCTGCAACCGCAGTTACCGGTGTCGCAGGCGTCGCCGGTTGCGCCACATCGTCGAATGCTGGCTCATCGTCTGCCAGCTCGACCGGTTACCAGCCGACAAATAAATGGCACATCCCGTCCAAGCAGTTGGCCAAAGCCTCACTGATCGATGCCTACGCCGGTTCGACAAGTGTTTTGCCGGGCCAGCCTGTCTCCTTATATGTTTCAAGTGCTGCCGACTCTTGGACGCTCGACGTGTACCGGATCGGCAACTACGCCGGACTTGGCGGAGCGAAAATTGCAAGCGCGGGGCCCTTTCCCGGCAAGCAGCAGGGGCCACCAAAGCAAGACAGCAAGACGCGAGCGATGAGTGCGCCGTGGGCCGTCAGTACTCAACTCGACACGGCCGGATGGCCGGAAGGCCTTTACCTATTGCGGGTGAATGCGAAGGGACTTAGTCGGCATGTACCGCTAATCGTTCGGTCGACGAGCGCGGTCGGAAAGGTCGCATACGTCGGTGCTGCAGCAACTTGGCAGGCGTACAACATTTGGGGTGGGCGCAGCCTTTACGGCAACGAACAGGTGAACTTCGCAGAGCGCTCGTACGCGGTGAGTTTCGATAGGCCATATGACGACAAGGGAATCGGACTACTGCACGCCTTTGAAGTACCACTGGCGCGCGTTGCCGACGAGTCGGCTGTACCGCTTGCCTGGTTTGCCAACACGGACATCGATCAACACCCTGAGTTACTCAATGGCGCAATTGCCGTCGTTTCGCCTGGCCATGACGAGTACTGGAGTGTTCCGCATCGCGATGCAATGACAAAGGCTCGGGACGCTGGTGCGAACCTGACGTTCTTTGGTGCGAACGGCAGCTACTGGCGCGTTCGTGCAAGCGACACCGCAACAGGACCAGGGCGGCTAATCACGTGCTACAAATCCGCCGCCCTTGATCCGGTACAAGGGCCGAGCACCACAGCTCGGTGGCGTGACAAGCCCGATCCACGTCCCGAAAATGAAATGATCGGCCAGATGTACGACGCGTACCCGGTGCAGGGTCCTTTGACGATCCGTGATCCAGACTTCTTTCTTTTCGCTGGCACCGGTGTAAGCCAGGGCAGTCAGCTCGATGGACTACTCGGGCCGGAAACCGACCGTTACTACCCAAATGCTGATGCTCAGCACCCGACCCAACTTCCGGCCCTTTCAGATGTCACTTGCAATGGCAAGAAGTCATGGTCAACCGCCAGCTATTACACGACACCGTCAGGGTCTGGGGTTTTCGCGACAGGGACTATGGCGTGGACGAGAGCGCTTCCGCGTCCAATCCTGATACCCGGTGCCACTCATGCCACTGTCAGGTTCACCCATGCAGTGACGCTCAATACTTTTGCAGCACTTGCTTCGGGTCCGCTCGGAAAATCTCATCCTGCTAAAGACGATGCCGGTTCAGCCTCGTTGCCTAACCACAACACCAGCGGCGCAGCTGCCGACAGTGACTGATATTCCCCCGGTCACCGCCAAGTAGGCTGAAGGTTGATAACCAATAGAAGGCACCATCGAGTCGTTTTACTAACGAGGAGCGCGAGTGGCCAGCATTGATGTCGTTGTATCCCGCGAGATTCTGGATTCCCGTGGCAACCCGACTATCGAGGTCGAGGTAGCTCTCGATGACGGGACTGTTTCGCGTGCTGCAGTGCCAAGCGGAGCCTCGACTGGGGTCCATGAGGCTGTCGAACTTCGAGATGGTGATGCGCGATACGGCGGCAAGGGTGTCCTCAAGGCTCGCGCTGCGATCGACGATGAGATTGCCGTCGAGGTTATCGGCATGGAAGCCAGTGAACAGCGTCTCGTTGATCAGATCATGCTTGATTTGGACGGAACGCCCAACAAGTCACGACTCGGCGCCAACGCAATTCTCGGAGTTTCGCTGGCAGTCGCAAAGGCAGCTGCAGATTCGGCCGAGCTCCCGCTCTTTCGTTACGTGGGTGGACCGAATGCTCACGTAATGCCAGTGCCGATGATGAACATCCTGAACGGCGGCGCGCATGCCGACACCGACGTAGACATTCAGGAATTCATGATTGCGCCCGTCGGTGCCAACTCGTTTGCAGAGGCGCTCCGGATGGGCACCGAGGTGTACCACGCGTTGAAAGCAGTGTTGAAACAAAAGGGGTTGGGTACTGGTCTCGGTGACGAGGGCGGATTCGCGCCGAGTCTGTCGAGTAACCGGGCAGCTTTGGATCTGATTGCCGAGGCTGTGGGAACGACTGGCCTCTCGTTGGGTTCCGATATCGCGCTGGCACTTGACGTAGCCGCGACGGAATTCTTTGACAACGGTTCCTACACGTTTGAGGGCAAGCAAATTTCATCCCAGCAGCTTGCCGCGTACTACGCGGAACTCGTAGCTGCATATCCGTTGGTTTCGATCGAAGACCCCCTGGCTGAAGACGACTGGGAAGGGTGGATTGGCCTCACCACCGACCTTGGCCAGAAAGTGCAGATCGTCGGCGATGACTTGTTCGTTACCAATCCGCAGCGCCTGGCGAGAGGTATCGAGGAGGGTGCAGCGAATGCGCTCCTGGTCAAGGTCAACCAAATTGGCTCACTGACCGAGACTCTCGATGCCGTCGCTTTGGCTCAGCGCTCGGGCTACAACTGCATGATGAGCCACCGTTCCGGCGAAACCGAAGACACCACAATCGCCGATTTGGCGGTGGCGACTGACTGTGGTCAGATCAAGACCGGAGCGCCTGCCAGGTCGGAACGGGTCGCCAAATACAACCAATTGCTGAGGATTGAGGAAGAACTCAGCGATGCCGCCTTGTATCCCGGCGTGTTGGCCTTCCCGCGAACGAAACTCTGAGCGACCCTTAGACATGCTCGGATTCAGCTCGGACACCGAAGAAAAGGGCGCGCGGCGTTCCTTTGTGTCCGGCCGCAATGCTGTCTTGATCTTGTTGGCAGTGACGGCTGTGCTGATGTTGGCCCTGCCGGCGCGCGAATATCTGCGGCAACGCGGCGAGATCCATGCGGCGGCGATCACCGCCCAAGAAGAAGAGCGCAAAGTCGATAGCTTGCAGAAGCAACTCGGTCAGTGGCAAAACCCTGACTATGTGCGCGAGCAGGCCCGCCGTCGTCTGCACTACGTTCTGCCCGGCGAAGTCGGTTACGTCGTCCTAGGTGCCAACGACGCCCCGCCTGACATCAACAACTCGCAGCCAGACAAGCCGGTGGAACAGGCACCTTGGTACGCCCAGTTGTGGAACAGCGTGCAAACTGCTGACCATGACGATTCAGGTACCAATCATCCGGCGGCACCTGCACGTTCGTCGCACTGACAATTGCCGCGGTTAGTAGTCCAGATGAGCGTAAGTGACGTCGATCGCGAGTCAGTTGCTCAACAACTTGGGCGTGACCCTCG
>JAHEXM010000033.1:6643-10544 GCA_023252115.1 Micrococcales bacterium
GTTGAAACTGATCCTCGGCTGCCTGATGGTTCGCCGTTTCCGACGTTCTACTACTTGACTTGCCGATGCTTGAGTTCGGCTTTGTCGACTCTGGAAGGCATTGGATTCATGCGCGAGACACAAGAGCAACTCGCGAGCGACGAGGATTTTGCCAATCGGTATGCGCAAGCGCATCGTCGATACATCGAGTCTCGAAACGCAGTGGAAGTCGTTACCGAGATACAGGATTTCTCGGCTGGCGGTATGCCCGATCGGGTGAAGTGCTTGCATGCGCTAGTTGCGCAATCATTGGCTGCGGGACCAGGAGTGAACCCGGTCGGAGATGCCGCATTGTCGCTTCTCGCGCAAGACAAAATTTGGCCACGAAGCGAACCTTGCGTTGGGCGGGAAACGATATGAGTACTACCCGAGTAGCCGCAATCGACTGTGGCACTAACTCGATACGACTGCTCGTTGCCGATGTTGATCCTGATGCGTTGACCTTGGTCGATGTAGATCGACGGATGGACATAGTGCGGCTCGGTGAGGGCGTCGACAAGACTGGGCGACTTTCAGATGGTGCCCTGGAGCGAACGTTTGCGGCCTGCGACGTCTATGCAGATGCGATTCGCGATCTTGGCGCAACGGCGATTCGGTTTGTCGCGACATCGGCAAGTCGTGATGCCGCCAACCGAGACGTCTTTGTCGATGGTGTTCGGGCCCGTCTTGGCATCGAACCTGAAGTTGTCACCGGTGATACCGAAGCCCGCCTGTCATTCATGGGGGCAGCTCGTTCGCTCGGTGATTTGTTGGGCGATCGCACAGCGCTCGTTGTCGACATCGGTGGTGGGTCGACTGAATTCGTGCTCGGTACAGCACGTGATGGTGTAGTTGCCGCACGCAGCGTTGACATTGGATGTGTACGAATAACCGAGAGGCGATTGCATTCTGATCCGCCGACTGACGACGAAATCGCCGCGGCCGCGGCTGACATTGATGCAGCGATTGCGCGGGCTGCAGAGTCGGTAAATCTTGCTGCGACCCAGGTGCTTGTTGGTCTCGCCGGATCAGTGACAACTCTCGCTGCCATCTTTCTCGGCATCAAGGCCTACAATCCGCAAGCCACGCATCGCAGTGATCTTCCGGCAGATCAAGTTGACGCGCTCACGAAACGCCTTCTCGGTATGCCGCGCGCTGAGCGCGCCGCGATTCCTGTTATGCATCCCGGTCGGGTGGATGTGATTGGCGCAGGTGCCCTGATTCTCGACCGCATTGTCGCGAAGACCGGTGTAGCAAGTGTTCTCGTTAGCGAACATGACATTTTGGATGGCATTGCTTGGAGTCTGGTGTAGGGCTGGTCTTCAAAAATGACGATTGACGAAGCGCGCCCCGACTCTGCTCGCCTTGTGCTGTGCATCGGCGCCGCCGCGTCCGTAGTCTCGGAGCATGTAGACCGGTAGCCCAAAGCGAATACTCATCGTGGGTGGCGGATATGTCGGCATGTACACGGCGATTCGCTTGCTCAAGAAACTTAAGTCGGGCGAAGCAACCGTGACAGTGGTTGACCCAAAGTCCTACATGACTTACCAGCCGTTCCTGCCGGAGGCATCGGCTGGTTCGATCAACAGTCGACACGCCTGCATTCCATTGCGACGGGTACTCAAAAAGGCCGACATCATTACCGGGTACGTCACCGAAGTGGACCATTCGCAACGGTGCGCAATCGTCCAACCGCTTGAAGGCGAAGCGTTTGAGCTGGCGTACGACATATTGGTATTCGGTCCGGGTTCAATAAGCAAGACCCTGCCCGTACCAGGTCTGGCGGATTGGGGCATCGGGTTTAAGACTGTCGAAGAAGCCATCTCGCTGAACAATCGCGTGATCGAATGTCTCGACATTGCCGAGAGTGCAACCGACCCCGAGATTCGTGAACGCAACCTCACCTTTGTTGTTGTCGGTGGTGGGTACTCGGGGATCGAAGCATTGGCCGAAATGGAAGATATGTGTCGCTATGCGACGCGCTACTACAAGAACATCTCGCCACAGGATTTGCGTTGGGTGATGGTTGAAGCAAGTGATCACATTCTTCCCGAAGTCGGCAAAGATCTGGGGGTGTATGCGATCAAAGAACTCGAGAAGCGTGGCATACAGATCAAACTCAATACCCGGTTGGATAGCTGCGAAAACGGCGTTATCAAACTCTCCGACGGCACCGAGATGCTGGCAGACACATTGGTTTGGACAGCTGGTGTCAAAGCCAATCCACTGTGTGAGTACACCGACCTGCCCACCGATGAGAAAGGGCGAATCATCGGCCGGACGACTCTTGTTGTAGATGGACTGGAAGATGCTTTCGTGTCGGGAGATTGTGCAGCGATCCCTGATCTCACCGAGCCCGGCCAACTCTGCTCGCCGTCAGCGCAACACGCGATGCGTCAAGCAAAGGTTCTGGCCAACAACGTACTTGCGACGCTGAGGGGCAACGAAATGAAGGAGTACCGGCACAGCAATGTCGGTTCTGTTGCTTCGCTCGGGTTGTATCACGGGGTAGCCAATATCTATGGCATCAAGATGCGCGGGCTTCCCGCCTGGTTCATGCACCGTACGTATCACGGGGTGATGGTTCCAACCTTTGCTCGAACCGTCCAAGTGGTGTCTGACTGGACCCTGCAACTGCTCTTTCGGCGTGAAGTTGTCGGCACGTGGGGTGTACACGAGCCCTTCAAGGAGTTCTCTCAAGCCGCTCGCAACGTTTCACCTGGAACTGATGCCCGTCCGACCCTAGGCCGGGGTACTACGTCGGAATCGGAATAAGAGCCACCTATCCACCCGAGCTCTAAGGTGATCTCATGAATAGCTACGCGATCACTGTCGTCGGACACGACCGGCCCGGAATCATTGCCGACGTCACCGAAGCGTTGTCCGGTCACGGTGCGAATATCGAGGACTCCACGATGTCACTGCTACGCGGACACTTTGCGTGGACGTTGGTTGTCGGAACTGATGCTGAGCTCGATGCGATCGACTTGTCACTGCAACCGCTCCGTCACCCGGGCCTGGCGATTTCAGTACTCGGGGTCGCTGACGAGAATGATCCGAGCCAGCTCAACGTCAAACCGTTCTTGCTTACTGTTCATGGTGCCGATCGAACTGGAATCGTATCGGCGATGACCCGGGTGCTAGCTAGTCATGGCGGAAACGTTACCGACCTTACGACGAGACTTGCGGGCGGCCTATACGTAATTGCTGCCGAAGTCGACCTGCCTGATGTGGTGAACGTTGATGTTCTAAATGATCAGCTGGCCGAAGTTGCGAATGAACTGGGTGTCACGGCCCACCTGCGTCCGACAGACGCCGACGTTCTGTAGCGCCCGTGTCCGCTTCAATTGTCATGCCTTCCTTGCCGCCGGGGAAAGTGTTGCCTGTTATCACTGCTCCTGCTGATGTCCTATCGACATATTGCGAGCAGGTTGATCCAAGGAGTGGAATTGTTATTCAACTAGCGGCGGACCTACTCGCCACTATGGAGGTCTCCCCAGGTTGTGTAGGGCTGGCGGCTAACCAAGTGGGTATGCCGTTTCAAGTGTTCAGTCTCGATGTGTCGCAGCACCCCAAGGCGCGCACCTGTCACGGCCGTTTCGTATTGGTCAATCCAACAATTGAGTCTTCGTCGCGCAATGAGAAGGCGCGTGAGGGCTGTATGTCTGTTCCCGATTTCACCGGGGACGTCAAGCGGGCAACAAGAATCGTCGTGCGCGGGTTGTTGCCTAAGACCGGCGAAGAGACAACGATTGAAACCGATGCGTTTGAAGCTCGCGCGTTGCAACACGAGATCGACCATCTACATGGACTGGTGTTCCTGGACCGCGTCGCCGGCGCTCACGGAATCTATCCGCGCAAGGTGTACCAGTAGGCGAAGAAT
>JAHEXM010000369.1 GCA_023252115.1 Micrococcales bacterium
CAGTTGGGTTGGCGATCCGGACTATTCGACGCACAGTGTTGGCGTCGGTGACGAAATTTTGGCCGCGACGTTTACTTGGACTTAGCTGCAATTCGGCAGCAAGAGCCCGTATCTGTTTCGGGCCGAGCAGGCCGTCGCCAGTCACAGCAATTCTCCCCGCCTAGAGCGGGCCGAAGACGCGCTCGGTGTTTGCCATGAGGTTGGCGGACAATTCATCCTCGCCAATATTTCGTACTTGCGCCATCGCCCGCACGGTAAGCGGAATCAAGTTCGGACCGTTGAGCTTTCCGCGATGGGGCATTGGAGTTAAGAACGGTGCATCCGTTTCGACAAGCACCAGCTCGTCTGGCACTACGGCTAGCGCATCTCGTAACGGCTGCGCATTCTTGAATGTCACCACGCCTGAGAACGAGCAGTACCAACCGCGCTCGACAGCGGCAGAGGCAAAGTCCGCATCACCACTAAAGCAATGCAATACAACCGATTCAGGAGCACCTTCGTCATCGACAATTCTTAAGACGTCGGCATGCGAATCACGGTCATGAACTACCAGCGGCTTGCCGACACCCTTGGCAATCTCTATGTGTTTGCGAAAAGACTCCTCTTGAATCGCGCGACCCTCGGGCGGCGTGCGATAGAAGTCCATCCCAGTTTCGCCAACTGCTCGCACCTGGGGCAGCTCAGCAAGTCCTGCGATCTCACCCCAGGCAGCTTCAATCAAGTCCAGACCACCGTCGCGATGTATCCGAGGTGCTTCGTTGGGATGCACTGCAACACAAGCCCACACATCAGGTTCCTGCGCAGCAAAGTTCGCCGCCCATCGAGAACCGTCAACATCACAACCGACTTGAATTACTTTCGTTACGCCAACCGCCCGCGCCGCCTTCAGTGACTCTTCCGGTGACGGGCCACCTTCGGTCGCGCACATATCAAGATGGCAGTGCGAGTCAGCGACAGGTACCGCGAGCGGCTCTGGTGCCGATGGTCGATCACTCATTCACTCGACGGCTTTTCGGCTGCGGCGGGATCTTCCAATCGCGGGAAAAGCGCATCGCCTTTCGTAACAGCAGCGCCGGGCGGGAGTTGCCCCCATCGACCCGCGTCTTGAACAGGTTGTTCGCCAAGAGGTCCGAGGTGTGGTTCGGCGCCAAGTCGGCCCCACAATGCCAAAGTTGATTTCGGCATGGTTGCGTGATGTGCGACCGCGACAACCCGAAGCGCTTCGCATATGACGTAGAGCACCGTTCGCAAACGGTCGGCACTCGCCGGGTCCTTCGCTAGGGCCCAGGGCTCTTGCTCGGTGACATATATGTTGATGGCACCAACAAATTCCTCGACGGCGCCAATCCCAGTCGCAAAATCGAGCTGGACCATCGCGGCATCGGCACGCTCGATGGCGGCCATCATCGCGTCTTGCAATGCCAGGTCGGCGTTTGAATACGCGCCAGGCTCCGGCAGGACGCCATCGCAGTAGCGGCCGACCATGGCAGTCGCACGCGAGACTAAGTTCCCGAAACCGTTGGCAAGTTCTGATGTGTAACGGGCGGACATGTCTTCCCACGAAAACGATCCGTCACTTCCGAACTGAATGGATCGCAAGAAGTAGTAACGAAATGCATCGGAGCCGAAATGGTCAATGATCTGGCTTGGCGCGATCCCAGTGAGTTTCGACTTGCTCATCTTTTCGCCGCCCACCAGCAACCATCCGTGGGCGAAGACCGTCTCGGGTAACGGCAGGTCGGCAGCCATCAACATTGCCGGCCAAAAAACAGCATGGAATCGCAAGATGTCTTTACCGACGAGATGAACGTTTGCCGGCCACGTGTTCTGAAATTTTTCGGCCTCCGGCGAACCCTCACGCGCGCCGTAGCCAATGGCGGTTACGTAATTGAGCAAAGCGTCGAACCACACATAGACCACTTGTGTTTCGTCCCAGGGCAATGGCACGCCCCAACTAACGCTTGACCGCGACATCGAGATGTCATCCAGTCCCTGCTTGATAAAACTGACCACTTCGTTGCGCGCGCTTTGCGGCTCGATCGCATTCGGATTTGTTGCGTAGTGTTCGAGGAGCCGATCGGAAAAGGCCGACAACTTGAAGAACCAGTTGGTCTCGGAAAGCATCTCGACTGGTCGACCATGAATGGGGCAGACTTTTTCGCCCGCGAATTTTCCAGTTCCGTCGATTAGGTCCGCGGCAACTTTGAACTCTTCGCAGTCAACGCAATATGGCCCTTCGTAGTCCCCTTCGTAGACGTACTGCGTGCCTTTGAGCTGCTCCCAAAAACGCTGAACGCCATCGCGATGGCGGCCGCTGGTGGTCCGAATAAAGTCATCGTTGGAAGCATCAATTGTTTCGAGTACGGGCTTCCAAGCCTCTTCGACCAACGTGTCGCACCATGCTTGAGGCTCAACATTGTGATCCTCAGCAGTCCGTTCAACTTTGGTGCCGTGCTCGTCAGTGCCGGTCAAAAACCAAACGGCTTCCCCACGCTGACGGTGCCAGCGCGCGAGCACATCGCCCGCGATGGTCGTGTAGGCATGCCCAATATGGGGAGCATCGTTTACGTAGTAGATCGGTGTCGTGACGTAAAACGCCTTGTCGCCGGTCATTCGATAATCCTAGGGCGCGTCTAGCCGTGCTCGAGGACGGCCTCGTAAACCGTGCGCTTCGGGACACCAAGCTCCCGGGCGACCTCTGCCGTTGCGATCTTCTTGTCAGCGCCAGCCGCAATGCGTTCGGCGACAAGGCGGGCAAGCTCAACTGGCCCACCGTCAAATGCCACTTCAGGTGCGCCACCAACAACGAGGGTGACTTCGCCGCGCACGCCATCCTGAGCCCACTCGA
>JAHEXM010000370.1 GCA_023252115.1 Micrococcales bacterium
GCCCGACTCATTGCCCATTTCTTTGCCCCAAAGGCGCGCTGAGGGAAAACTTCTTGCACACTGGTTATCTGAGGGTCTTTCGATCACACTGGATCGATACCCCTAGTGGCGGGCTACTAGCGGGCTACGGAGAGGAGGCGAAATGGCGAAGCGGATTGATATCTCGGATTTGGATGCGTACTACGGATCCTTCCTTGCTGTCGAAGGCGTGAATCTGTCGGTTGAGCCGCGCTCGGTTACCGCCTTCATTGGCCCCTCTGGCTGTGGCAAGTCGACCGTGCTGCGCACCCTCAATCGCCTCCACGAGGTCATTCCTGGCGCCCGGGTCGAGGGCAAAGTCATGCTCGACGGCGAAGACATTTACGGCGATGACGTTGATCCGGTAAATGTGCGTCGCGTTATCGGGATGGTTTTCCAGCGGCCCAACCCGTTCCCGACGATGTCGGTCTACGGAAACGTTGTTGCTGGTCTAAAACTTGAACAAGGTCGCAAGATGAAGAAAGCCGACCTTGATGCACTTGTCGAGCGTTCGTTGCGCGCGGCAAACCTGTGGGAAGAAGTGAAGGAACGGCTGGACCGACCAGGCGCCGGACTCTCGGGCGGCCAGCAGCAGCGTTTGTGTATTGCGCGGGCCATTGCTGTCGAGCCGCAAGTTCTGTTGATGGACGAGCCCTGCTCTGCGTTGGATCCGATTTCAACACTTGCGATCGAGGACCTCATCACTCAGCTGCGGGAGCGATACACCATCGTCATCGTTACGCACAACATGCAACAAGCTGCGCGCATCAGTGACACGACGGCGTTCTTCAACCTTGCTGGTATTGGCAAGCCCGGCAAGCTGGTTGAGGTCGGACCAACTCAGCGAGTCTTCTCGACTCCCACGGAAAAAGAAACCGAAGGTTACGTCTCCGGCCGATTTGGCTAGACCGCGCTAAAGAGTGTGTCGGTCAATCGCGACGATTTTCATGCGGCCTTGATCGTCGAATGTGCGATGCAAAACAACAAACCCCCCAGGCGGCAAGGACGGGTCCATCTCGTCTGAGGTTGGTGAGAGTCCAGCCCGCGCGGCAATGTGGGCAAACAGTTCAGGGAACACCGGTCGGTGCGTACACACCACGGTTGGTGCGCGATCAATCAGCAATGAATTTATTCGATGAAGGGCGCCAACAGGTGCCTCTTCAAATCCGATCTCGCTGAGCAATGGTTCGTGCTCAACGGTGGCCGCAACTGAACGCGCGTACGGCCGCACGGTGTCGAGGCAACGAACAGCATCGGACGCACTTACCCGCCTGATGTCAAACGACGAAAGGATGTCGATGAGTTCTTTGGCTTGGGATTTGCCCGACGGGGCCAAAGGGCGACCGTTGTCATCATCCGGTTTCTTCCATCGTGATCGTCGTACCGCTTGGGCGTGCCGCAACACAATGAGGGGACTCGTCGTTGGCGCGGCTAGGGCATCGTTCACTAAGTCGATGTCGCGCGGATAGGTCAATCTTTTCGATGCCGCCGCAGGCGAGAGCCAGGTGACTTTGTCGACTTCACGATTCGGGCTGAAACCAGGACCGCCAGGTCGCACCGTGCCGAGCCAGTAGTAGACCGTTTTTGGTTTGCCGTCGGCTCGGTATTGCTGTGTCGCGAGTGGCAGCCCTATGACGACGTCAGAGCCAGTCTCCTCAACGGTTTCGCGTCGGGCAGCCGAAGTGATGTGTTCACCTTGCTCAAGCTTGCCCTTGGGTAATGACCAATCGCGATGCCGCGGACGGTGAACGAGGCAGACCTCGCGACCGACCTCAGAGTCTCGAATCAAGACAACCCCTGAAGCCACAATTACAGGTTCACTGCGCGCCATTGGTCAGTCGTCCTTGTCAGGCCCAGTCGGTTCTCTTGTGAATCCGACGAACGTCGGGCCAGAGCTGTTCGAACTCCAAACGTGCATGCAGCTCTTCTTCGAATTCGTGCTCGTGAAGAAGTCCGAGCGCAAATCCCGTCCGTCCGTCAACGTTTGAAGTTGCAGCCATTTCACGCAGCACATCTTGAGCAACACATGCGTCTTGATGCTCGCCGAGCACTTCGGTAACACCGGCAAGTGCCTCAGCCAGGTCTTTAGCTGGTTTACCAAAAATATCCGCCACAGCGTCGGCTGCATATCGTGCACGTTTTGCCGCGATACGGGCCGTATGCCATTCCTCGGCGGGTCCCTCGATGCGAAGTTGTTTGACCTGACGCGCAAGGCGCCGGTACGCCTTGTCCACTAAAGGTGGCAAGACTTCGCGGCATAGCCCGTCGGCCTCCGGCAACAGTTGCGGGGACCGGGCCGCCTGCACCAGAGTTTCAAGGAGCGCTTGGTGGCGCGGACCCAACAGCGAGCTCAATGCGCTTGCCCGCGCGTCGTCCAACCGTTCCCGCAGTCGGGGATCGATTACAGTTCGGACCAAGTGTGCGTCAGGCTCACCGAGTTCTTCGGCGTGCCTATCAAGCCGGGTCATCAAGACTTCAGTGTCTCGAGCGACGCCAAGTTGACTTGCTGCCCAACCGAGTTCGGTTCGAACGTTTTCGGCCCAGACCGGGTCGATAAGCGGACCGAACGCTTTGAGGCCGCTTCGTAGCCTCCGTGCGGCAACGCGCATTTGATGAACTGCGTCGGGCAGGTCCCGACGCACTCGAACGTCCTGCAACATGAACGCTCGGATGTGTCTGCGCAGCAGCGCCGTGATTGCTGCACCAGCCGAGTCGTCGGGGCCAACGGGTTCAGGTTCAGCAACATCAGGCGGACCATCGGTCGCTGGACCAAGCGCAGTCGCGGCTTTGGATTCGTGACCAGGGACTGCCCCGCTAGCTTCA
>JAHEXM010000371.1 GCA_023252115.1 Micrococcales bacterium
ACCTCGACCCGTCAGTAATCAAGAGCCTCTTCGGAAGCGCGATTGCGGTCGCAGTGCTTGCCGCGATTGAAAGCCTACTGTCGGCTCGCGTTGCCGATGGGATGGTTGATAGCAGGCCAAGTAATCCTGCGCGCGAGCTATTTGGACAAGGATTAGCCAACGTTGCATCCGGGATGTTCGGCGGAATGCCAGCCACTGGGGCGATCGCCCGCACAGCGGTAAACGTCAGGGCCGGTGCAAGCACGCGCGTGTCGGCGATGGTTCATTCAGTGGTCCTTGTGGCAATCATCTATGTCGCAGCTAGCTGGGTCAGCGAGATTCCTCTCGCGGCGCTTGGCGGCGTTCTGATTGTGACCGCATATCGAATGATTCAACCGCGAACAGTATGGGCAATCATGCGCTCGACTCGATCCGATTGCATGGTGTTCCTGCTGACGGCTGCGTGCACCGTCGTGTTTGACCTGATCGTTGCAGTCGAAGTGGGCATTGCACTAGCTGCACTGTTGGCCTTGATTTCGTTGTCCCGCTCGAGCAGTGCCAAAGAAGAAGCCTTGCCTAATCTTGATGATCACTTCGACACCGATGCTGAACACGAGCTATTGCGTCGACACATCGCGGTGTATCGCATTGACGGCTCTTTGTTTTTTGGTGCTGCTCAACGATTCCTGGATGAATTGACGTCGGTGTCCGATGTGCGCGTAATCATCATCCGGATGTCTGGCGTCGACACACTCGATGCGACCGGCGCCAATGCCTTGCAGAGTGTCGTAAAAGACCTCCAGTCGCGTCACATCACCGTGCTATTTAAGGGACTCAAACCCCAACACGAACAGCTCCTGGAAACAATCGGCGTCTTTGACGGCACCGAAGATCACCAGCACACGTACCCAACTCTGGATGAAGCCATCGCCCACGCACGAATGCACGTGACCGCTGCATAGTTGGCTAATCACAACTGATAGTCCGGTTGCGACCTAATTCTTGATTGTTCCCCGAAAACTGGCCAGACTACCCGCACTGGCAGGACACGTGGGCAACGTGCTTCGCTGAACCCCGACCCACCCGCCTCGAAAGGATCGAAATGTCACACAAGGACCACGCCGATCGCGATGCCAAACAGACCGCTGGGGGTTGCCCTGTTGATCATGGGCGGGCGCCGTATCCGGAAGAAGGCGGCGGGAATCGCGTCTGGTGGCCCAACCAACTCAACCTAAAGATCCTGGCGAAAAATCCTGCAGTTGCCAATCCCCTCGGTGAGGACTTCAACTACGCAGAGGCTTTCCAGTCACTCGATCTTGCCGCAGTAAAAGCAGACATCGCACGCGTACTCACGGACTCTCAGGACTGGTGGCCTGCCGACTTCGGCAACTACGGACCATTCATGATCCGCATGGCATGGCACAGCGCTGGCACCTACCGGATCAATGACGGCCGCGGTGGGGCTGGAGCCGGGCAGCAACGGTTCGCGCCCCTTAATAGTTGGCCCGACAACGTCAGTCTCGACAAGGCTCGGCGCTTAGTGTGGCCCGTTAAGCAGAAGTACGGCCAGAGTCTTTCGTGGGCAGACCTCATCGTTCTGACCGGCAACGTTGCGTTAGAAGAGATGGGCTTCAAGACTTTCGGTTTCGGCGGCGGCCGCGAAGACGTCTGGGAGCCAGACGAGGACGTTTACTGGGGTCCGGAAACAACTTGGCTCGGCGACGAGCGCTACACCGGTGATCGCGAACTCGAGAAACCACTCGCCGCAGTTCAGATGGGCCTTATCTATGTGAACCCGGAAGGCCCCAATGGCGATCCTGACCCGATCGCGGCGGCCACCGACATCCGCGAGACATTCCGCCGTATGGCGATGAATGACGAAGAGACCGTGGCATTAATCGCCGGTGGACACACATTCGGCAAAACTCACGGTGCCGCCAATCCAGACGAATACGTTTCATATGTGCCCGAAGACGCTCCGCTGGAAGAGCAAGGCTTCGGTTGGAAGAACAGCTTCGGCACGGGCAACGGTGACGACACGATTTCCAGTGGGCTTGAAGGTACGTGGACTGATACACCAACGACATGGGACAACAGTTTCTTTGGAATCTTGTTTGGCTACGAGTGGGTATTGACTGAGAGCCCAGCTGGTGCCAAGCAGTGGAAACCACGAGATGTCGAGGGTGAAGGGACCGTGCCTGACGCGCACGACCCGTCACGCAGTCATGCCCCAACGATGCTCACTACAGATCTGGCGCTTCGGATGGATCCTGTGTACGAAAAGATCTCACGCCATTACTACGAGCACCCAGACAAGTTCGCGGACGCCTTCTCGCGTGCATGGTTCAAGCTCACCCACCGCGATATGGGACCAGTCGTTCGGTACCTCGGACCCGAGGTCCCATCCGAGACGTTGATTTGGCAAGACCCAGTTCCCGTTGCTGACTACAAACCAATTGACGCAAAGGACACAGCAGCCCTTAAAGAGCAGGTCTTGGCCTCTGGGCTGTCTGTATCGCAACTGGTTTCGACTGCTTGGGCAGCTGCGTCATCATTCCGCGGCAGCGACAAACGAGGCGGCGCCAATGGTGCGCGCATTCGGTTGGAACCGCAAAAGAGCTGGGAAGCTAACGATCCTGCGGAGCTCGCAATAGTTCTGCAAACACTTGAGGGAATCCAACAGTCATTTAACGCATCGGCGTCCGGCGGCAAGCAGGTATCACTGGCAGACCTGATTGTGTTAGCTGGTTCCGCCGCTATCGAAGCTGCGGCCAAGAAAGCGGGACACGGAATTGAGGTTCCGTTTTCGGCGGGCCGCACTGATGCATCACAGGAACAGACGGACGTTGAATCGTTTG
>JAHEXM010000034.1 GCA_023252115.1 Micrococcales bacterium
ACGTAGTCATTGATTGATGGAGGGAAAGGCCTTGTGGCAAGTAGTTACTGTCGAAGAGCGTTACGTAGTGCTCCATCGGACTCCGTGTCAGTTGATCGAATCAAGATGGGTGGTGCCAGCGCGCTCCGGGCAACCCACTGACGTTTCCGCTGGGCGTGACCGTGCAGGACCGCTAAAGCATAGCTCGTCAGGCAATATGCTCTTGAGTTCACTGTGGGCGCATCAAATCAGGGGAAGGGCCGATTCGAGATGGCAATGAGCCACTAAACGTGGCTCATTGCGCATTTGCTGCAGGGATAGGGCGAGACCTCATGTTTTGCCGACAACCGTGTACGGAGCGCCCGCAAGAAGCCCGAGAATCTTGGTTTCGGAATCAGCCAGCACCGGTAGGAAGCGGCATAGGCGAAAGATAGTCGTCTAGGCAATGGAGCACGCTACAAAAGATCACCAATGTCGGAGCTTCAAGTGGCACTCTTAATGTTCGCCACCAAGGTGCTGGGAACGGAGTTGCAGTCGGGGCCTGCGGAAACACTCTCGCGGGGTGCTTGGTCGACTAGTGCTCCTCCTTCAATGCCTGCCACGGGCCTTCGCGAGGTACCGCCAGGAGGTTGTAACCAACCTTTTGTGAAGTCTTTCGGGCGCGCAATTGACCAATGCTGGTGATCAGTTCTGGGTTGGCTAACGCGCTCAAATAATAGATTTCAAATTCGGTACTCTGCAATAGCAGGTCAGTCGTCTCGCACGCCGCATCTTGCCCGTGGTCTTCATAGATGAATGCAATCTCGAGATCGGACGTCGAAGCCGACGCAGATAGGACCGTCGCCTCAAGTCCCTCGATGTCGAGTTTCACCAGCAACGGAATCCCTGGACGGCGGACGCGAGCAACAAGCGCGTCCAAGGTTGTTGCCGGAACGGCGACGCTAACCAAGTCCTGGCTCGCCTTGCGAGGGTCGACGGTTGCTGCGGCGTGACCGCTACGTGTGTCGGAGACCTGCAGCTCAATCGTGTCAATCGGCTCAGGGGTCACGGCACTCTGCACGCATTCAAAACGTTGACCATTCAATTCAGCGTTTTTCTGCAGCTGATCAAAGACATGCGGATTCGGTTCGATTGCAGTGACTCGCGCTTCAGGGAAAAGCCCGGAAAAGTAGACCGACCAGTAGCCGATATTTGCACCTACGTCCAGAAGATCGACTTCCTTTCCAGTGAGGCGCTCGAGCCAGGTTGCAATCTCTGGCTCATACAAGTAGCCAGGTGCAATGATGCGAGCCCAATACGGGTCACCAACTTGAACGAGCAAGAGACCTTGAGGTAGTTGAATGGCTGTCGTTTCGTCCGACAGTTTGCCGATTTCTCTGACCGCGTGCCAATACCCCCGGTGGTGCCGCGACCTTGTCACTCTTTCCATTGCGACAATCGCAGACACGGCAACGCGCGACTGCGTGCTGAGCTTGCTCTTATCCGCCAACCGGTTTGTCAGCACACGCAAATCCTTACCAGGTTTGATGATTGGACTTGCCTCACCTTAGCGATGGCGATCCCAGGGCCCGGAACCGACGTTAACCAGACTGTTTCGGAGATCCCGACTGAAGCAGTCCACTGCCTACGGGGGAAAATTTGGCGGGAGCAATCTAGCGACCCCGCCATGAGTCAGCGAATGTTTAACAATCGGGTCGCGTACGTCCTTGCGAAATAGACTGGCCACGCAGCACCGGCGTGTTTTCGCATGTACCGCATCTGCGACCGCCAAGGAAGTCCACCCTTAGTAGATTGTAAGAGTCGCCAACGGGCCCTAATTCCATCGGGCGACGCAACACCAAGATTTAGCGAGCAGGTGCCGATTATCCCTGGCGCCTGAATGATTCGAACTCCCGCTTTGCGTGCACGCATGCTGTAGTCGTCGTCGGCGTATGAGTGAGCATACTTGCCGTCGATCGGGCCGATCGTTTTCGAAGCGGAAGCTGGCACTAGGACGATGTTTCCTTCGAATGCATCCACCTCGAACACCTCGTCTCTTACACCTGCCGGAACCAGTTTCTGAGGGTGTTTGCCAATCTGATTTCTGCCCCCATAGGTCCTTTCTTGACTGACAGGATCGCGCGTTGCGCCAACGATGATTGCATCAGGGAAGTGGGAATTTGTTTCCAACAACGTCATGAGCGCGTCAGGATCAAGAAAGGTGTCATCGTTGAGCCAGAGGTAGAAATCCGGGTGCAATCGCCGTGACTCTTGTTCGGCCAACGCCATTGAGGCCGCCCAATACAGCGATCCGGTGCCGTGAATGACAGACGCGAATGGGAATTCTGCACGGATCGCCGCAGCAGTCCCGTCAGACGAGCCATCATCCACCACGGTTGCATGAATGGTGAAGCCGTCGACCTTTTGCGAGGCCAGATTTCTCAGACAATTCACTGTTAGATCGCGACGATTGTGACAGGCCATCAAGGCACAAACTATTTGGCTAGTCACTTGTTTGTGTCATCGCTCATCGGCCCCCGGTTCATCACCAGGCTTGCAATTCTCATGGCGTCAACTCTACGACACACTTCCACCTAGCTGGCTTGGGCATGGTGCAGAGAACAAGTTCATGACGCGGCGGAGCGTTCACATCGCGGGTAGTGTGAACGTGACGGGTTGCGACCAGGCTGCGACCGGCTCCAACATGCCGGCGACGATCTATAGCAAGTATTTGCAGATCATGCTCGCCCCGTAACGTCGGGCGACAGACATTCATCGGAAACGGCAATGAAACCACCAAAGGTGCCGCCTCGTGCGTTCACTGCGGGGAAGGGGTCGTTCACGTAGTTGGCGACAACCGTGTAACCCGCCTCGGAGAAGAGACCGAGAATCTCGGTTTCAGGAATGAGCCAACACGGGTATGAAGCGGTGTAGATGTTCGGCGGCACGATTTGCATAAATACGAGGGCATCCTTGCTGGAGGTCAGAAAGGTGCGATCGATGCAGACGATTGGTGTTTGATTGTTGAGGACGTGACGTAGGGGCGAAAGATAGTCTTCTAGGTAATGGAGCACGCTGCTAAAGATCGCCAGGGTCGCCGGTTCGTCGGAAGGGACATTCTCGATATTCGCTTGAAATCCGAGCGTGCCGTCGCTGAGAAATTCCTGACCCGCTGCCACGTAGTGTGCTTGCTCAACCACGGTCCACGATTTCAAGTTCATGATTCGCAGGATTTCGCGGTGCTGAAAGTACAAGGACCCCAGAGATCCACCAAAATCCAAAACAGTGAACGGTTCCTCCAATGCTCGTGCAACACCAACGGCGCCAATAATCTGCCATTGAATCTCGGGACTTTCCTTGGCGACCGAGTCACGTTCAAAGGCTGCTTCGCCGCGCTTAACCGACATGGCAGCTTCTAGAACCCGACTGAGAATCGCAGGATCGTTGTAACCTGACGAACGAGATTGGGCTGCGGCCCAACTCGGGAGAGGTCCTTCAAGGCGTGTGTCCCGATAACGACGAAGCAAACGACTCTTGATTCCCATTTAGTCCCAACGCGGATAGTGGCGGAAGTCTGAGGGTGGCAACCAAAGCGTAACGGGTCGCCGATATGCAGTCTGTAAGAGTTGATCGGTACGAAACCCATCTGATTCAAAGCTATCGGTGTTAGAGATGGCTCAACGCTCCGGTTGGTCAGCGCGCGCCAATGAGGAGCTGCGTGACCTACGATGCCGGGAGCGGGAATTGGTATCGCCGTCGTAGACCCCATTGGTTCAGACTTGGCCCGCTACGGAATCGGCGCAACGACCTCAATCATTCAACGCTCGTGGCTCTGTGGACTGGGACCCAAGGCTGCAACACGTTCGTCATTGACCGATCGGTCGTCCGGCCAACATGCTTAACAGGCGTCGACCAACTGGGTACGTGGCGGCGCGGCGTGCGAGTCGTCGTGCGGCCGAGCCGTCATCACTGCGCAGCGAGCGAAAGTATTCGGTGAAGGCGTCACGTGCCGCCGGCAGCTCGGCAACCTCAATGCGCTCCACCGAAATGTTGCCTTCGTACGGCCTCGCGCCATATTTGTCCGAGACCCCGCAATGTCGCCCAGATCCATCCAATCCGATGTTTTGCACGAGTGTGTGCCCCGGATAGAGGGTGCACATGTCTGCCAAAAATGCCGATGCGTACCACCGCACCGCCCATGAGTCATTCACGCCGCGGATCTGGTCACGGAGCATGGCTGTGTAGGACGCATAACCGTCGAAATCGAATTCGCGACGCTGATTGGATCGACGGAGTTGCTCGAGGAGTTCCTTGCCATTCTCGTTGTACTTTGCCCAGGCCCTGTCCCATGTTGCCCAACCCCAGCAGTCTGCTCCTCTGAGAAAATAAGTAGCTGGGAGTGGACAATCGACAGGGTAGGCGTACCCATGGATGCTCGCGACGTTTGTGTCGTACTGGTAAATGTCGAGGGCGTCGTTCATGTACTCAAGGAAGCATTCGGACACGACGATGTCGTCCTCAAGCACGATTACTCGGCCGTGCTCCTCGACAACCTTGGACACCCCTTCGGTGATCGACTGTGCCAGCCCGCGGTTGAGAGACGACCGATGAACGTTGACGGAGTTGAATCCAGAAAGGTCTTTGAACATCTCGCAAACGGCGTCGGTTACGACGGCATCTGCCGGAGACTTTGGACCATCTACGAATACGATGAGATCCGATTCGCCTGCTTGCGGGTTTCGAAGCAGCGCGTCAAGTACCGACCTTGTGTGCTCGGGGCGCTGATATGCAAAGAGAACAATCGGTGCCAGTGAGCTAGGCATTTGGGAAACCCCTCAAAGCCCTTGACTTGCGCCAGACCACCTTTCGTATGTTTCCAGCATAGGCACGGTGGGCGGGAAACCGTTCCATGGATAGACCCATGTGCGAAAGGGTAACGCGGGACTCGTTTCAGGACTGTCCGAACGGGCCTGCTCCCGGTCCTCACCACTTCAGGAGAAGCTGGCGGCGCGCGGACTGCAGCAACGCGCGAGCGCTAAGCCTGAGTCGGGCTTCAAGCGAATTGCGGGCGGCTCAAGCCATCGCGGCGCGCAAGCAGCTAGCGACGAGACCGACTTCCCCGTCCGTCAGATCGGGGTGCATCGGCAACGAGATCTCGCGGGCGTAGAACTCTTCGGCGATTGGGCACAATCCTCGCGGGTAGTCCACGCGATCGAACGCTGGATGCCAATACGCTGGAATGTAATTGACCTGCACACCGATGCCGCACCCGCGCATGTGTTCGAAGACGCGTCGGCGGCGTTCCGCCGGCACACGCACCGGATACAGGTGCCAAATCGGGTCGACGTCCGCGTGGCGCGTGGGCAACACCAGGCCTTCGATATCGCTGAGCAGCGTTTCGTAACGGGAAAAGACTCGCGCACGTCGGGACTTGAAGTCAGCCAGCCGATCCAGCTGACTTGAACCGAGTGCCGCCAGCACATCAGGTAGCCGGTAGTTCAGGCCAAACTCTTGGACCTCTTGATGCCACGGGCCGACATCGGACATTGAGAACTCTTCGGGCTCGCGAACCAAACCGTGGTTTCTGAAACGTCGCAATCTAGTCAGCAAATGGGGGTCGTCAGAGGCGATAGCGCCACCTTCACCCGTCGTGATGTTCTTGGTTGGGAAGAACGAAAATGTCGTCAAGTCCGCAACTGAACCTACTGGTCGTCCGCGATACGTCGAGCCGATCGAATGAGCCGCATCCTCGATAAGCAGCAAATCGTGCCTATCGGCGACATCGCGTAACTCATCCAGCTCTGCCGGATGGCCCGCGTAGTCCACAGCAACGATTGCCTTGGTTCGCTCCGATACCAATGCGTCCACGTGGGTTGGGTCGATGGTGCCGGTATCGGGCAAAACGTCAGCAAATCGAATCGTTGCGCCCAGCGCGACCGCGGTCGATTGGGTCGCGACGAATGTGAGCGGCGGAGTGATCACTTCGTCGCCGGCGCCAATCCCGGCTGCCGCGTACGCGGTGTGCAACGCTGCCGTTCCCGACGTAACTGCGACGCATCCCCGGGCACTAACGACTGAACTCAACTTCGACTCGAACTCTGTGACCGCCGGGCCGGTCGTGAGCCAATCCCCCCGGAGCACCTCAGCGACCGCGGCGATGTCGGCCTCAGTGATGGACTGACGACCGTATGGAATGTGACTCATGCGTGATCCGAAGAAGGGCTTGTATCTGGTGCGTATGTCTGGAACTTCAGTGGTGTTGCGCCGCTGTCCGAATCCGCGCAGGGATGGTCTGCGACGGTCGGCGGCATGCGGCTGACCTTACCCCGGCGCTCGTGAGCCGCTCGTGACGACCGCCGGCGGAGTTGAGTGGAGGGACGCGGAGTTCGCGATGTCCTCTTGGTCTGGAAAATGATGCTCACATCCGGGTGTTGCATCTGGTCGAAGGCCGCGGAACCCGCGGCGATCGACGCAGGTGCAAGAAAGAGTTCGTTGCGGGCTCGACGGTCAAGGTTTCATCGCCCATCAATCTTTACGGTGCGACCAAACTGACAGCCTTCGCGGGGGTCCTGACGGCTGACGAGGGAAATGACAATATTGTGGCAACACATTTCCCCATAGAGAGCCAAACAGACGGAATGCAAATTGCTCGGGAACGTCCTGGACTGGAGGGTCTCAGGCGTGCCAAAAAGGCGACTGATTCCCGTGCCGCTGATTGCTTCGAGTGGGCCAGCCACACGTCCGGTGCCGATGACGATCATGCAGGGCGGGCGAATGCCGTTGCGAGCGCCACTTACTTCGCGCTGAACGACCAGAATCCGATGCAGATTCGAGCCCAAATCGGCAATGCCTGCACAGCCATCCGGCTACTCACGTGACTGCAGTCCTGCCTCGGCGCATTACTCTCGGGACCGCTCAGTTTGGCGATCCCTACGGCGCAACAAACGTGCGTCGCCACCTCGCCGACGCCGAAGTGGCGAACATCGTCAGTGCTGCGCTCGAAAGCGGCATCACCTGGTTTGACACGGCCATTGGCTACGGAAATGCTCAGTCCCGGCTTGGCCAGGCCATCAGCGGCGTGCCGGGAATCCGTGTTGTCTCCAAGCTCGCGTCAGTTGCCGCGATCGAACCGGCAGTTGTCGGCGCGCGAGTGCGCCAATTGGTCGAACAATGCCTCGAGGAAGTGAGGCAGCCTCAGCTTGCGGCGCTCTTGCTACATCGAACGACCGATCTGGACACGGCCAGTGGGCGTGAGGCAATCGCGACGATGGTTGAGTTGCGTGATGAGGGCCTTATTGGTGAGTTGGGTGCTTCGGTGTACGACCGTTCCGAGATCGAAATGGTCAATCAGTCGGCTCCCGAGCTCTCAAGAATTCAGGTTCCTGGCAGTGTGCTTGATCAGCGGCTCCTGGCCGACGCGACATGGCGCCGCCCTGGAACGAAGGTCGACGTTCGCAGCGCATTTCTGCAAGGGGTGCTACTGGCAAGCGATCAGCAGCTCGCGTCCGGACTACCTGGCCTCGTTGCTCCCGTGGCACGAGTGCGGTGCGCGGCGGAGGACGCTGGTTTGCCTCTCACGGACTTTCTTCTCGGATGTGTCTTGCGCCATGACTGGGTCAATTCCATTGTCGTCGGTGTGACCTCACTTGCAGAACTTCAGCAACTTGTTGACGCGAGCACGTTCGTGGATCATGCGATTGACTATTCGGAGCTTGCCATTGATGACGGTCAGCTCATAAACCCGGCAAACTGGCCACCGGGCCTGCAGCTGCTGTGATCTACCGCGCCTAGGATCAAATCAAAGTCGACAAACAAGGTCGCACGATGGAAGGTGTAGGACGCTGATGACGATGGCTGATCGCTACCAAGCAAGCGATTCGATGCTAGTCAGAGCCGAGCAAACGATCCCGCTGGGATCTCAGACGTTCTCAAAGAGCCGGACGGCGTTTCCGGCAGGCGCTTCACCATTGTTCGCTGAGTCCGGCGCTGGATCGCGAATCACAGATGTGGACGGAAACGAATATGTAGACCTAGTCTGCGCGCTCGGCGCGGTGACCCTTGGCTACTGCGATCGAGACGTCGATGCTGCGGTTGCCCAGCAATTGGCGCGCGGCGTCACGCTGTCTCTTTCGCATCGACTAGAGCATGAAGTGGCCGAGCGACTCGTCGAACTAGTGCCCTGCGCAGAGAAGGTGCGGTTTGGTAAGAACGGCTCAGACGCGACATCCGCCGCCGTCCGGCTGGCTCGTGCATATACAGGTCGCGACATAATCCTGGTTTGCGGTTATCACGGCTGGCATGACTGGTACATCGGGTCGACGGCCCGTAGCCTCGGAGTCCCTGAGGCCGTTCGTGCGCTGACAGTCTCGGTCCCGTTTGGTGATCTGGAGGCGGTGCAGGCCGCCCTGGCTGAGAATACCGGCAATGTCGCTGCTTTGATCATGGAGCCAATGGTCGTCGAGCCACCTGAATCGGGATACTTGCAACAGCTGAAAACCCTGCTGCACCAGAACGGCTCCTTGTTGATTTTCGACGAGATCGTTACCGGGTTCCGGCTCGCGATTGCGGGGGCCCAAGAGTTGTTTGAGGTTACTCCGGATCTGGCCTGCTTCGGCAAGGGGATCGCTAATGGGCATCCGCTTTCCGCTGTACTCGGGCGCGCTGAAATCATGGATTTGATGGAGGAAATCTTCGTTTCGGGAACCTTCGGTGGGGAGACGCTGTCACTGGCAGCCGCCAGCGCTGTCATCGACAAGTACACAACGCAACCCGTCATCGAAACGCTGGCCGCCACCGGGCGCTCGATCACCGCCGGAGTCTCGGAGCTGATCGATGGTGCGAACGGAACTGATTTTCTGCGGGCGGCGGGCCGACCAGAATGGTCCATGTTCGCCATTGATGTTTCCAACGAGAATCTCCTGTGGGACTTAAGAACGCTTTACCTGCAGGAGATGGCCCGCAACGGCGTGCTGACACTTGGCCGACACAACGTCTCGTATGCATTCCAGGAACGAGATATCCAGCAAGTCCTGGATGCATATGCGCGCGCGATCCCTCTGCTCGTTGCAGCTCACGAGAGGGGTAGCGCGGCTGGATTCCTCGAATGCGAGCCGTTGCGGCCGCTGTTCACGATTCGCTGATCGCGGCGGAGCTGTCCGGTCCCATTTTGATATCGTGCGCAGGACAGTCCGAGCTACTGAGAGGCCCGCTGGCCCATGACCAACTTGGTGAAAACCGAATTCGGCTATTACCGCGCCGACCCCGTGCCTTCTGACGCTGAATTGCACGACTGGTATTCCAAGAAGTACTACTCGTCGGTGCACCCAGAGATGTACCGAAAAGAGAATGCAGAAGAGCGGGAATGGCTAGCCCGAGAGTGCCGCTGGGCGGCCGAGGATCTGCTAAGGCTGCGCCCTGAGGCGAGGACCAGCGGACTGCTGGATATCGGATGTGGCCCGGCGTATCTCATGGCCGAGATGCATCGCCGAGGCTTCGCCGTCACTGGAATCGACCCGGATCCGGGAGCTGCGGCTCACTACAATCCAGACGTGGCAGGTGCTGTGTCAGCTGGGTCTTGGCAAGACATCGTCAATGAACCGGGACCGAGCTACGACTGGATCAACCTTTCTGGGGTCCTCGAACATGTTCGCGATCCTTCGCAAACGGTTGAGTCGCTAAAACAAAGGCTTGCACCCGGTGGCGTCGTTCGGATTAGCGTTCCTAACGATTTCAACGTTTTCCAGAAGGCCATCCAAGCCAACGGGTTAGCGAAAGATCAATATTGGGTCAACCCCCCCGAGCATCTGAGCTATTTCAGCCTGGAGTCCCTGACCCGCTTGGTCGAATTCCATGGATTCGAACTGCTTTACAGCCACGGTGACTTCCCCATTGACATGTTTCTGCTGATGGGACGCGACTACACGCGGACGCCCGAAGTGGGGGAACAATGCCATTTCGAGAGGATGCGCTTCGAGGCCGCGCTAGAGGATGAGACCCTGCGGAAAATCTACGCGGAGCTGCCGAAGCTTGGCATTGGTCGAACTCTGACGATTTACATCTCAGTTGCTTAAGGCGACTGGTGCAGCATCTGAACAGTGAATTCCCATAAGCCGTAGCCGGAACGCATGACAAGGGAGCGCGTGAGTTCGAGCCCGTGGCCAATCACTACTTCGGGTGCGAAGTGCAGATGATGGTCCTGTACAAAATCAACGCGGTCGATCAGAAAATTCGCTGACGCGGCAACCGTGGCGCTCTCGTACATCCGGGCAAAGACCTCAAGGGCCGACTCGACGGTCCATGCGGGCCGGTAAGAGAAGCCGCCACTGCATATCGCGACATCGCAGTCAGGTAGGCCGGCTTCCTGGACATCCGCGCAGACGAAGCTGACCCTGTCGTCGGCGTACCTAGCGGCAGCATCCGCAATCAGTTCCTCAGCGATGTCAATCCCCGTGTATTCAAATGTGTCACCGAACCGTGCACTCAGCCACGGAACGGCGTCGCCGAGTCCGCATCAAACGTCCAACACCCGCAGCCCCGTCAG
>JAHEXM010000372.1 GCA_023252115.1 Micrococcales bacterium
ATGTCGGAATGTGGAGTCTACGGGTAGGTATTCGTGCCACGAACCCCACATGATCGTTCAAGTTGCAAACAGCTGAATGGAATCGCCAGGCTGTATCTTGCGAAACACTCGGTAACGTCTCGAGGAGATGTCATGGGTTTTGGTCAGGCGATTAGCACCTGCTTCAGCAAGTACGCAGTTTTCACTGGCCGAGCTCGCCGCAGCGAGTTCTGGTGGTGGGTGGTATTTCACATCATTGTCGTCTTCATTGCTGAGTTTCTTGACTCACTGCTCGGAACCCGGATCACCTTTAACAACACCACCGATACCGTGCACATTTGGACCGGTGGCTGGATCACCGGGATCGTGATTCTGGCGCTCTTACTGCCAACCCTGGGTGTAACGGTTCGTCGGTTGCATGACACCGACCATTCCGGCTGGTGGTGGTGGCTCAACGTGGTTTGCTGCATTGGTCCGTTGATCCTGATCTTCCTGTTCTACATTCAGGACAGCGGTCCAGACAACCAATACGGACCGAACCCTGCAGGTGAGGGCGGCGCAGCTCCGCCAGTCACGACCTAAGCGCCGATTTGCGCCGTACCCGGCGCAGTAAACGAGTGTGAGTTTTCGAGGATTCATGGTTTAGATCGCGTTGCCGTGGGTAGGTATGAGTTGTCACCACGGACTACCGATTCATCAGGTGCCCCAACCGAGTGTCGACCAGCAGTAACCGTCACTCGAATCGATAGGACACCGTCATGAATTCCAGTATCCGCTCACTTGCCCTCACCTCAGTAGCAGCTTGCGCCGTTATAGGCGTATCAGCTGTCGGTGTCGCCACCGCATCTGCCGCCAACTTGGGAACGAACCAAGCGAATCGTCCCGCGCAATCCACTAGCTCGCCGTCATCGAACGAGATTGAGCGCCTCATCAATGCAAATATGACCGATCACGACCTCGACATGACGATCACGACTGGAGACGGCACCACGATCCACCAAATCGTCAAAGCACGCTCCGGCTGGTACCCCGAGGCCGAATATGGCGGTCAAGACACGATCACAGTCAGGGATCACGGAGCCGTTGCGTTCGTAGGCCACTTCACCTACGTCAATGGCGATTGGAAGGCCGGTCAAATGAATCCAACACCCGGGCTTCGTTACACCTGGCACACCGGACCGTTCGGTGGTTTTGACTTCCGCTGATCGACAGCATTTGCTCACCGTGTGCACCTGGCGCGATATATCGACGCTGGATGCACACGGTGACCTTTTGCGAGTCGAGCTAGGTCAACGCGGGCAGAAGAATGCCGGTGGAAGCGTGGCAGTCGTAGCCGTGGGGAACCTTGTAGAGGTACTGCTGGTGATAGTCCTCTGCGTAGTAAAACTCGCGGTCCTGTGCCGCTGCGATTTCGGTACTGATCGGATCGAAACCCTTTGAGTCCAGCACCCCTTGATATGCCGCACGTGTTGCCTCGATGACCTCGGCCTGCTCCGGAGTCGTCCAGTAGATCGCGCTGCGGTACTGGGTACCGACGTCGTTTCCTTGACGATACAACGTGGTTGGGTCGTGGTTCTCCCAAAAGACTTTGAGCAAGTCGTAAGTTGAGATCACCGCGGGGTCATAGGCGATCAACACCGTTTCGGTGTGGCCCGTCCGCGCCGTGCAGGTTTCTTCGTAAGTCGGGAAGGGCGTGAACCCACCTTGGTAACCAACCGCCGTCGTCACAATGCCGGGCAGTGACCAGAACTTCTTCTCTGCACCCCAAAAGCAGCCCATCGCTACGTACAGGACTTGTGTGCCATCCGGCCAAGGACCCTGCAAAGGCGTCCCGAGGACGGCATTCTTTGCGGCAATTGGAAACGGTGAACTGTCCCGACCTGGCATTGCAGCATCGGGTTCCACCATCTTTTGCTTTGACGATCCTGTTAACCAATTCATCATTACTAGGTTCCGCCTTTGCCCGTTGGATGGCAACCCCACTAGCCCATCGGTAGTTGAGTCACCAAGCGCCGTTCTAGTTCTTCGACAACAGCATGCCGGATTGGGCAAAGTAATGGCACATGGTGAGATATCACCGTGCGAGTCTTGGTCACCGGTGGAACCGGCCGCTTGGGGTCGGCCGTCGTGCAGGGACTTCGCGACGGGGGTCACGAACCAACGATCCTTTCTCGGACTGCGGGTGACGGGCGAGTCGTCGGCGAATTGGCGACCGGCGTAGGACTGCCAGCAGCCGTCGAAGGTGTTGACGCGATTGTTCACGCCGCAAGTGATTCCCGCGGCGACGCCAGAGCAACTGACGTCGAAGGAACCCGACGACTTGCGCGAGCAGGTATCCCGATTCTTTACGTCTCGATCGTCGGTGTTGAGCGTCACCCACTCAAGTACTACCAAATCAAACACGAGGGTGAACTCACGCTGGCTGGGACTGGTTGCCCCTGGACGGTGCTGCGAGCAACGCAGTTCCATGCATTCGTCGATGACATCTTGGGGATGAGTTACCGAGGTGTCGGAGGCAAGGTGCCCTTCCTTCGCGGCAGCCATCGGCAACCGCTGCTGGTGCCAAGTGGATGGCGGCTCCAACCGGTGTCGCATTATGAAGTAGCCGATCGCATCGTCGATCTGGTTGAAGCAGGACCGACTTCATCCATCGAACAGTTCGCTGGGCCAGAGGAACTCGACACCGTCGAACTTGCCCGCGCGTGGGCTGACAAACACATCGGCAAGGTCGTGGCGATTCCGACCGTTGGCCGAGTCGCATCGGCTTACCGCAGGGGCTACGCGCTTCCAGCCGCGGGTGTCGAACTTGGTGAAGTTACCTTGGCCGATTACCTGCACGGCGCAACTCGGTGA
>JAHEXM010000373.1 GCA_023252115.1 Micrococcales bacterium
CGTAATTGACAAGTTCGACTGCCAGCTCTCGGTAGCTCAAACCGGGTTTCCACGACATCAGGTGGCATTCGTAAATGCTCATTGGCCCCGTGTGCGGATCTCTAGACGCGCGGGCCGTCATCCATTCGTCGTCACCCCATTTGTACGAAGAGGTAAAGACCATTGACGCGGTGTCAGGCGGAACCTCCGTTGCATTTGCAAACGGGTCGGCCTTCATGCGCCGGACGCCATCTCGGCCGTAGATTTCGTATTTGTAGCGCGTGCCATCACCGATATCAGGGACGAAGAGTTCCCATACACCTGTTGAGCCCAACATTCGCATGGGCGCCGACGTGCCGTCCCAGTAGTTGAAGTCACCGACAACACGAACACCTTGAGCGTTTGGCGCCCAGACGGCGAACGAGACGCCATGCACAGTCCCGTGCGGCGTTTCGTATGCGTGAGTGTGTGCGCCAAGCACTTGCCACAGTTGCTCGTGTCGCCCCTCAGCAACTAAATGCTGGTCGAGCTCACCGAGCGTTGGCAGGAATCGATACGGGTCATCGCTTGGCAACGAATCGCCGCTATACGTCACGGACAGTCGGTAGTCGGGAACGTCAGTTCCGGGGATAGTGCAGACCCAGACGCCACGATGCTCATGCGTCATCGGGATGGTTCGACTGCCGTCCACGATCATCACTGATTCCGCACTCGGCTTGAGAACGCGAATCGTTAGCGAATCGACTCCAGCGTGAGGACCCAATACGTCGTGCGGCTGCTGATGACTGCCATCGACTAGCGCATCGAGTTGCGCAGTGTCGACTGGCAGGGGAGTGATTGCATTCTTGTCTTTCGCCATCAGTTACACCGTTCCTCGTCGCACGCTAATGATGTGTGCACATGCCAGATTGGGATCGAGCCGTACGTATGCGTGGGCACCCCAGTTCCACGTTTCGCCACTAATTTCGTCATGTGCGGTGAATTGACTCGACCAGTCAATGTCGAGAGCCTCCATGTTGAAGTGAACCGTTCCTTCTTGGGTGCCGTAGGGATCGATCGTGCAGATCGTGATGACGGTGTCATCGCCATCCGTGCGCGAATACGCGATTAGGCGATCGTTGTCGACTTCGTGAAAGACGATGCCGCGCAAAGCCTGCAACGCCGGATGTTCGCGGCGAAGCCGGTTGAGCATCGTGATGTATGGAATCAACGTATTGCCCGATTTAGCTTCGCCAGACCAGTCGCGCGGCCGGTATTGGTACTTCTCGCTGTTGAGGTATTCCTCGCTGCCCGGCTTCACGGCAACGTGTTCAAACAATTCGAATCCTGAGTACACGCCCCAGGTGGGAGCCAAAGTCGCGGCAAGAGTGGCGCGAATCGCAAATGCTGCTGGACCGCCGTACTGCAAGTAGGCAGTCAGGATGTCGGGCGTATTGACGAACAGGTTGGGGCGCATGTACGCACTTGAGATGTTTGACAGTTCTTGCGCGTATTCCTCGAGTTCCCATTTCTCGTTACGCCACGCAAAATACGAGTAGTTCTGGTGGAAGCCGACTTCGGCGAGCGCGCGCATCATCGCTGGCCGGGTGAATGCTTCAGCAAGAAACAGAATGTCGGGATCGGTCGCGTGCACCGCAGCAAACAGCCGGTCCCAAAAACGCACTGGTTTGGTGTGCGGGTTATCGACGCGGAAGATCCTTACGCCACGGTCGGCCCAAAAGTGGATGATGCGCAGTACTTCTTCGTGCAGTCCATCGGGATCACCATCGAACCAGATCGGATAAATGTCCTGGTACTTCTTTGGCGGATTTTCTGCGTACGCGATTGAACCATCGGCACGGACCTTGAACCACGGCTTGCCCTCGGTGGCCCAGGGGTGATCGGGTGCCACCTGCAGAGCCAAGTCAAGAGCAACCTCAAGGTCGTTCTTGGCAGCAGCCGCGACAAATGCGTCGAAGTCCTCAAGCGTGCCGAGGCCCGGGTGAACGGTGTCGTGACCGCCATCAGCAGATCCAACTGCCCATGGTGATCCGGGATCGCCGGGTTCGGTTTCCAGTGAGTTGTTTGGACCCTTGCGGTTGATCTTTCCGATTGGGTGGATGGGCGGCAAGTACACGACGTCGAAACCCATGTCAGCAATGGCAGGCAAACGTTTCGCCGCGGACAAAAACGTTCCCGACTTCAGAGGACTGGTCTTTGCTCCTTCGGAGCGCGGAAACATTTCGTACCAAGAACCAACAAGAGCTAGGCGGCGGTCAACTCGCAAAGGCCACGGCCCGCATTCAGTCACCAAATCGCGTAGTGGGAACTCGGCAAGCGTAGTCAGAACATCGTGGTTCAGTACAGCCGCAAGTCGTGCCTCGCCCGATTTCTTCTTGTTCCGAAGTTCATCGACGGCATTTTTGACTGCGGTTTGCTGGCTTGCCGGTATGCCTTCGAGGGCGCGTTCTAGGACACGGGCACCTTCTTCGAGTTCAAGTTCGACATCGGCAGCCGCCGGAACTTTGATCGTTGCCCGATGCCGCCATGACCCGAATGGGTCACTCCACGCTTCGACGGTGAAGGTCCAATCACCAGGAGACCCAGGTCGGATTCCGGCTTCCCAGTGGTCGATCCCGGCCCCAACCGGAACCATCGGCGTCGAGCTGAACTCGACCCCGTCAGGTGACCGCAAAACGACGTTGACTCCGAGTGCATCGTGTCCCTCGCGAAATACCGTCGCTCCGACCGTGATTGCCTCTCCCTCAGCGGCTTTCGCGGGACGGCGGCCCCCCTCGACCGAGGGGCTGACATCAGTGATTGGAATGCGGCCGTTAAGAACGTCAGGTGGCGTCAGGCTCCCA
>JAHEXM010000374.1 GCA_023252115.1 Micrococcales bacterium
ATTCACGGTAGCGGCGGGCACAACACCAACACCAACACCAACACCGTCGACCGATGCGGTAACCATCGGTCAACTCGGACCAGTCAACGGACCATCCGGCAACCTACATGTGCCACTCGGTGGAACAACAGACCAAAAACGAGCAAGCGTTCTGCTCTACCGGGCAGCCACCGTACACGGACCAGCAACCTTGATCCGAAAAATCACCAGCACACACCACAACTGGCGAGCACAAGGCGTGAGCCTGGGCGGAGCACATTCGGCATATTTCTGTGCAGCGGTCTCCAACCACTGGTCAGGCGCACTGCGGGTGCCCCGCAAAGGACAAAGCCGCGTAGTCAACCGCGAGCTAGTAACCCGTGGTGACCTAGTCGTCTGCCACTAAGGGTCCTGCCCCGATAGGAGCAAGATCGACGCTGGAAGTTCGATTGGCGGGGCGCGCAAAGTCTCGCGCTGCGTAGCAAGGCGAATAGTCACGCCATCCGCAAGCGTCGGCACGCGGCCTTTGCGGAGTATCAGGCGCGCAAAGAAGAACAGTGGAGCCTAGGAGAATCGAACTCCTGACATCTGCCTTGCAAAGGCAGCGCTCTACCAACTGAGCTAAGGCCCCGTAACAGCCGAGACTGGTCCGCGTTGCGTACTAGCGCAGGTCAGGTTCGGCTGTTGCTTCGTTCCACAGATCTTGCTCAGCTTGGTTCGCTGAGACCTGTCGGTACACCACATATGCAGCAGCGGCAATGGCTACTACGACTAGTAATTTTTTCACGTGGGCCTAGGAGGACTTGAACCTCCGACCTCTTCCTTATCAGGGAAGCGCTCTAACCGCCTGAGCTATAGGCCCGCAACCGCCGAGGGTACCTCAGCGACACGCTCAGTGACCTAGCTGCGTCTACTCGTCCACCTGTACCGGACTCGCCTTGACGCACGCCATGGCTAGTTCGCCCAATTGCCGTCCCCTGGTTGCAACAAAGGGTGAGGAAACGCAAAGGTGACTTCGATCAAGGATGCGGACGATTGTTGCCGTATGACACCTGGAAGGTCACCATATGAGTAACACCCTGCTCGCCGTGATTGTGATGCTTCTTTCGGCGGCCTGCTACGGCTTGAGCTTCGTTCTGCAACACAAGGGGACACAGCAGGCACTGGCCAAAGGCAGCGGTGGCTACGCAAATCTGATCAAAACCCCTGCCTGGGCTATCGGCATCGTGTTGTTTGGCGGCGCATTCTTGCTCCACCTGGTTGCCTTGAAATTTGGTTCAGTCGCAGTTGTTCAGCCGTTAATCGTCACCGAACTAATCTTCATCCCTCCTTTCTCGGCCCTCATTACCAAGGCGAAGATCAGCGGCAAAGACTGGCTCGCGATCATCGCGGTCACCGTTGGGCTCGCTGGCTTCCTCTTTATCGCCCAGCCGACTGAGGGTCTTTCTACGGCCCCCACGTCCGCTTGGATCACCATCATCGTCATCTACGCGGTAGCCATCGGCGTGCTGTTCGGTGTTGGTTCGCGCGTCGGGCTTGTTGGTCGAGCAGCGATGTTTGGACTTGGCGCTGGTCTCGCGAACGCATTTCTCGCAATTGCCGCGAAAGGCGCATTCGGCGACACCGGTGGTAGCCCATTGACCAATCCTCTGGTCTGGATCACTGTCGTGATGTGCTTCGTAACAGTCGGAACTACGGCGATGGCGTTTAGCAAGGGTCCCATCACCATTTCATCGCCTGCGATGATCGCAATTAATCCGATCGTCTCGACCCTTACTGCTATGTGGCTGTTTCACGTTTCGATCCGCCACACACCGATCGCGATCATCGGCATCATCATCTGCATGGTGATCATTAACATCGGCATCATCGTTTTGAGCCGGTCAGAGTCCGGTCATGGCGCAGCTGTCGAAGAAGCAACCTTGGCCGAGGAAGTTACCGGCGCCGTGACGCATCACAAAATCGATCCGCCAGAGTAACCAGTGACCGCCAGAAGTTGGCGTATCGGAAAACTCAGGCCTAGTGATCTTCGGAAAGTGTTACTTCAACGCCACCGGTGAAACCAACAGTGACGTTGTAGAGCGCTGCAATCAGTGTCGCAAGCGCCGAAGTCATGACGATCTCAAATGCCGCAAGTAGCAATGCGAACCCGATGACGCGGCCGAACGACAGAACGCCACCAATATCAAAGCTCGATGATGCCTGTCCGCCCACGTCGTTAATTGCCTGGTTAAACGCGTCAAACACACCAGACGCCGCCAAGACCATCCACAGCAAGAGGATGGCCACGACTAGGACAACGGCTAGTCCGAGAGACAGCATGAACGCGGTCTTCATAGTGGACCACGGATCAATTCGGCTGACAAATAGTCGCGCGTGCCGGGGACCAGCGGGCGCGGGTGCCGTGGCTTGGGTGGTCACTTAAGAACCTCCGGAGTTCTCGGTGTCGGGCACATCATTGCGCTCGGAGTCTGCATCTGGTGCGACCGGGGTCTCGGGCGCGTCGTTCACTTCGTCATCGGCTTCGTCATCGCCCTCGAGTTCAGCTGCCCGGGCCACCGCAACCAACGATCGGTCTCCACTGAGTCCCATCAAAGCAACTCCCATGGTGTCGCGGCCCGTGGCGCGCACCTCAGCGACACGGGTACGGATAACGACTCCGTCGTTTGCAACTGCAAAGAGCTCATCCGCTTCGTCGCACACCACCGCCCCGACAAGTGAGCCGCGCTCCTCGACTAGCCGCATTGCCCGAACTCCAAGGATTCCGCGTCCCTTGGGGTTCCAATCGTCGACCTTGGTTCGCTTACCGAACCCGCCATCCGTCACGGTCACTACGAA
>JAHEXM010000375.1 GCA_023252115.1 Micrococcales bacterium
TCGTGAGTGGGCTTGCCAACGGCGCCAAAACCTTGTGGCAGGCGCGCCCTGCTTGGCGCGGGGTAAGCGTGGTGACACTTCATCGCATTGCATTTGGTGCAGTGACAGTTCTCGTCATCTTGTTGCTGCGCAACACACTGAACCCTCCGAGCGACCCCGAGAAAGCGCTCGGCGAATTGAGTTTGGTTGTTGGAGCGGCTGCTCTGGGCGCATTGTTAGGCGCCGTCGCGACTCCCTCTGCCAACAAACGGCTGGGTCCGTCTGCGTGGAGTGCCGTTGTGCTCCTTGTCGCTGCGGTGCTGTCACCGTTGGGTCTTGCGGTTGAAACCATCCCGTCGCTGATAGTCGCTGGATTCGCGATCGGCCTCGCCGGTCAGGCAGTCAAGGTCTGCGGTGACACCTTGGTTCAGCAGGAAATCGAAGACGACCACCTTGGTCGCGTCTTCGCGCTGTACGACGTCATGGTCAATATCGGACTGGTGATAGGAATCTGCGCAGTGGCATTTACCGCCCCAGCCACGGGCCAGTCGCCCCTGGACCTGGTACTTCTGGCGGCATTGCTGCTCGCGACCGCAGCATGGATGTTTGCCAATCGCCAACCTGGACGCGAAACCCCTGCCTCATCTCTAGAGTGAGCTCATGTCAGGAATCGAGCCGCCTGCGGCGCCGGCACCACCCCCCGCACCGCTGCCACCCGTCATGCCCGTTACGGCGCCAAAGCAAGGCCACTGGAAGAAGGCCGGCATCCGCGGCGTCGCTGCCGGAATCTGTCTGGTTCTAGCGGCCGTGCTGATGCCACTTGGCGTGGTCGCATTCTGGGGACAACGGACGCTGACGGACACTTCCCGATTCGTGCAGACGTTTGAGCCACTCTCAACGGACCCCGTCGTGCGTGAGGCCATCGCGACAACGGTGGCCGACTCGATCACCGCAGCCGTAGACGTTCCCGACATCGTCAAGGAATGGTTACCGCCGCAGGCCGCACCGCTTGCCGGACCGATGGCTTCGGTAGTCGACAAGTTCGTGTACGAAGCAACGTCGAAGTTCCTGGCGAGCGAGCAGTTCCACAAATTGTGGATCACGATCAATACCAAGCTCCAGCAAGCGGTTATCGCGGCCTTGTCTGGTAATTCCTCGGGCGCTGTGTCAATCCAAGGCAATGAAATTGTCCTTGACTTGGGACAAGTAACCCAGAAAGTCCAAGAAGCACTGGTTGCCAAGGGCTTGACCGCACTGGCTGATAAACCGATCCCCGATGCCGCAAATCAGCAGATTGTCCTGCTGAACTCGAGCCAACTTGGACAAGCTCAAACCATTTACAAACTCACCAAACCCGCCGCGACTTGGCTCATATTTATGGTGTTCTTGCTGTTTGCCGTTGCGATCGCAGTTGCGAAGCGTCGCGCACGAATGGCCGTGTGGGTAGGGCTGCTCATGATCGTCATCTGTGGGCTGTTCCGGCTCGTCATCTCACTCGGCGATGGACCGGCAGCTGATTCATTTGCCGGAACGCCGTTTGCGGGCGCCGGGGCAATCTTCTACGGGACGCTTACTCACTACTTACGCCAAGCATTCGACATGATGATCCTTGTCGGAATAGTGATTGCCATCGTCGGTTGGCTATGCAGCAAAAACGCGGCAGCTGTTCAGTTGCGCGAGGTGTTCAAGAAAGGCCCGCCGCCGACGCCACCCGGGCCGCCAGCGCCACCGATCGCCAGCTAGCGCCACTAGGCGTTGCGCTGCTCCCACCACGCGCGAAGTTCGTCTTCGGCTACCTCGGGTGTAACTGGCCCACGGTCAAGTCGACGTTCCAGCAGATATTTGTACGCAGCACCTACATCGCGCCCAGGTGGCAGATCCAGAATCGTCATGATTGCGTTGCCGTCAAGGTCAGGTCTAATCGAATTCAGTTCCTCTTCTTCGGATAACACGGCGATGCGATGTTCAAGGCTGTCGTAAGACGCCTGCAGCGCGGCGGCCTTGCGCGTGTTGCGGGTGGTGCAGTCGGCCCGGGTGAGTTTGTGCAGACGCGGGAGCTGATCACCGGCATCGCGCACATAGCGGCGCACTGCAGAATCAGTCCACTGCCCGCCTGAATATCCGTGGAAGCGAAGGTGTAGCTCGACCAGTTCCGAAACCTGATCAACAACTTCGTTGGGCATGCGCAGGGCGCGCAAGCGTTTCGCCGTTAGCTTTGCGCCGACGACTTCGTGGTGGTGAAACGAAACTCCGCCGCCATCCTCAAATCGCCGCGTCTTTGGCTTACCGATGTCATGCAGCAACGCCGCGAGACGCAAGACCAGATCTGGTCCAGTTTTCGGATCGTGAGTGGATTCAAGTTCGATCGCCTGTTCCAAAACGGTCAGACTGTGTTCGTAGACGTCCTTGTGGCGGTGATGCTCGTCGATCTCGAGGGCGAGAGCGGGAACTTCCGGAATGACATAGCACGCCAATCCCGTTTGAACGAGTAGGTGCAGTCCGTCACGGGGATGCTCGCCCATGAGCAGTTTGCATAATTCATCCCGCACCCGCTCAGCCGACACAATTTCAATCCGATCGGCCATCCGTTTCATTGCCTCGACAACGTCTGGCGCGACAGCGAAACCCAGTTGGGACACAAAGCGGGCCGCGCGCATCATTCGAAGTGGATCGTCCGAGAAGGAAGACTCGGCGCTTGCCGGTGGACGCAGGACCCGATCGGTAAAGTCGTGAAGACCAGCGTGCAGATCGACGAAGTTCGGTTCAGGCAATTCGAGAGCCATCGCGTTGATCGAGAAGTCCCGACGAAGAAGATCGTCCGCCAAGGTGTCACCG
>JAHEXM010000376.1 GCA_023252115.1 Micrococcales bacterium
AGCATTGACCGTGGGGGCGCCCTCGGTTGAGGCCAGGCCCACTCCGCTAAGCAGCGAGTGACCCATCGCGGAATCCACGATGGAACTCAGTGCGCCGCTGGCGACCGTCACGTCCTATGCCCTCTCTCTTCTCAGTACTTCAACAGGTTGGGTTCGTCGACCGAGCCGGCTCGACGGGTACGGAAGATGGTCATGATGATTGCCAAACCGACCACTACTTCAGCCGCAGCGACCACCATGACGAAAAATGCGATCACCTGGCCGTCAAGGTTTCCGTGCATCTTGGCGAAGGTGACAAACGCCAGGTTCGACGCATTCAGCATTAGCTCGATACACATGAAAACCACGATTGCGTTGCGCCGGATCAGTACCCCGAAGGCGCCGATCGAGAACAGGATCGCGGACAACACGATGTAGCTCTGTGGATTCATCGTTGCGTCTCCTGTCCAGAGTCCGGGTCGGTCTCGACGATTTCGCCAGCGCGAATACCGTCGCCATACACCTCGATGACTTCAGCTTCTTCAACTTCGTTCACTGGGCGCAATGACCCTCGGCTGCGCAGCGGTCCGGGAACCGAAATCTCGGCTGCAGCGCCATCAGGCAGCAGTGCCGGAGTATCGACTGCGTTGTGTCGCGCGTAGCTACCAGCAGCTGGCAGGTTGCCCGGGTGAGTGTCGAGTTTGAAGCGCTCGATACTCATTTCTTTCTGGGTTGGCTTTGGGGTGTGTCGCTCGCGGTGTGCCAGCACGACCGCACCGAGAGCGGCGGTGATCAGAAGTGCTGAGGTGACTTCGAATGCCAGCACGTAGCGCGTAAAGATCAGGTGGGCGATCCCTTGAACATTGCCGCCGAAGGCGTTGTTTGCGGTGTCCAGTGATCCAGCTTGGGTGCCCGCCAGACCGTTTCCGATGGCTCCGATCAGCAATATGGCGAAGCCAAGCGCGATCAATATCGATGCCCACCGCTGGCCTTTGATCGTTTCCACCAGTGAGTCGGACGCGTCCACTCCGACGATCATCAGCACAAAGAGGAACAACATCATCACTGCGCCGGTATAGACGATGACTTGCACCATGCCAAGGAACTGCGCTTGCAGGGAGATGTACAGGATCGCCAAGTTGACCATCGTCATTGCGAGGAAAAGCGCGCTATGAACAGCCTTGCGACTGAACAACATTCCGAGTCCGCCGATAACGGCAAGCGCACCGCAAATCCAAAAGACAACGGTCTCGCCAACATTGGTGGAGGCGAGGGTGGACGTCAGATTCATGCCCCACCCTCCTTCACTTCTGCCGCGTCGTCCTGGGCGACAGCCTCGTCGGCTTCGCGCGCGGCTACTTCAGCGATCTGCTCCGCAGTTGCGCCAGTGATCTTGCCTTCGTAGTAGTCCTTCTCGGTCGTGCCAGCGACCATGCTGTGCGGTGCCGGTGCCATGCCAGGCAACAGCGGCGCAAGTAGGTCTTCTTTTTCATAAATCAGGCTCTCGCGCGAGTCGTCCGCAAGCTCGTATTCATTTGTCATCGTGAGTGCACGCGTGGGGCATGCCTCGATGCAAAGCCCGCACAGAATGCAGCGTAAGTAGTTGATTTGGTAGACGATCCCGTAGCGCTCGCCGGGTGAATGACGATCGCCTTCCTCGTTGTCGGCACCCTCGACAAAGATTGCGTCCGCCGGGCATGCCCAGGCACAGAGTTCACATCCAACGCACTTTTCGAGACCGTCGGGGTGACGATTGAGTTGGTGACGACCGTGGAAACGCGGTTTGGGCGGGTACTTGTCTTTCTCTTCCGGGTATTGCTCGGTATTGACATGCTTGAACATCGTGAAGAAAGTCGTACTGAATCCCTTGACGGATGGAGGTAGCTCAGGCACCGGGCACCTCCTCCGTTATTTCCTCGTCGTTCGACAAATCGGTTGACGCTTCGGTGGCGCCGGCCAAAGTGCGTGCTCGCGCCGGACGGTACTCCTGACCAGGCATGGGTGGGACCGGATAGCCGCCTGCGTACGGGTCAAATTTCTTGCGCACCCGCTCAGTCGATGCTTCGAGTTCGGCACGGCGCTTGCTCGAACCGAGCAATCCGTAGATGGCGATGGCGATGATTAGCAGCCCACCGAAGATCGCGACCAAGACGATCCACGGGACGTTGTACTCGTTGCGCATGGCTCGAGCAATTGCAACGATCAGGATCCAGATCAGCGAAACCGGGATCAGGACCTTCCAGCCAAAGCGCATGAACTGGTCGTATCGAAGACGGGGCAGAGTTCCGCGCAGCCAAATGAAGATAAAGATGAAGATGCACACCTTGATCAGGAACCACAGCATTGGCCACCAGCCAACATTTGCTCCGGACCAAATCGAGATCGGCCATGGCGCACGCCAACCACCCAAGAACAATGTGGTGGCAAGAGCCGAAACCGTGACCAGGTTGATGTACTCGGCGAGGAAGAACATCGCGAACTTAAGCGATGAATATTCAGTGTGGAAACCACCGACCAATTCGGACTCGGCCTCAGGAAGGTCGAAGGGTGCCCGGTTCGTTTCACCAACCATGGCGATTCCGTACACGATGAACGACGGCAGCAGAATGATTCCGTACCAAACGCGTTGTTGCGCAGCCACAATCCCAGACGTCGACATCGTTCCCGCGTACAAGAAGACCGCTACGAACGACAACCCCATCGCGATTTCGTAGCTAATCATCTGCGTACTCGAGCGCAAACCACCAAGCAATGGGTAGGTCGATCCAGAAGACCAACCCGAAAGCACCACGCCGTAAATGCCGATCGACGCGATTGCGA
>JAHEXM010000377.1 GCA_023252115.1 Micrococcales bacterium
GTTCAGATTCGCGCGCTACTGAATCGCGATTTGCCGGTATATGTGGTGTGTCCGGGTCGGGTTTTTCGCACTGACGAGCTCGATGCCACACATACCCCGGTCTTTCACCAGATCGAGGGGCTTGCCGTCGACAAAGGCATCACAATGGCAGACCTCAAGGGCACGCTGGATCATTTGGCATCAACTGTTTTTGGTGACGGGTTGGTCACGCGCCTTCGTCCGTCGTACTTCCCATTCACTGAACCGAGCGCAGAGATTGATCTTCAATGTTTCGCGTGCCGCGGCGAAAGCATCGGCAACCCCGATCGTCCGTGTCGCACATGCGGCAGCGAGGGATGGATCGAGTGGGGCGGGTGCGGGATGGTTAATCCTCGGGTTCTGACCGCGTGCGGCATCGATCCGACGCAGTACAGCGGCTTCGCCTTCGGCATGGGTCTGGAACGAACACTGATGTTCCGCCACGACATTCGCGATATGCACGATCTGGTTGAAGGCGACATGAGATTCACTGCCGCATTCCGGATGGAGTCCTGATGCGCGTTCCTGTTGCGTGGCTCCGCGAATACGTCGAACTGCCAACTTCAATGACCGGTCGAGACCTTGCTGATCGACTGATCTCGCTCGGACTCGAAGTCGAAACGGTTGAGACATTGGGCGCGGGGATTTCGGGTCCCATCGTTGCTGGCGTCGTGTCCAAGATCGAAGAGCTCACCGAATTCAAGAAACCGATTCGGTTTTGCCAGGTCGATGTTGGAACCGATAACGGGGGAGTGCGCGACATCGTCTGTGGAGCCCGCAATTTCGAAGTTGGCGACCTCGTAGCAGTTGCACTTCCCGGCGCTGTATTGCCCGGCAACTTTGCTATCGCCGCTCGTGAAACTTATGGCCACACTTCAGATGGAATGATTTGTTCAGACCGCGAACTGGGAATCGGTGATGACGGTTCCGGCATTCTTGTACTTGAACCAGACATGTGCGAACCGGGTGCCGATCTGCTCTCGGTATTCGGCTTTGGTGACGAAGTACTTGATATCGCGGTAACGCCTGACCGTGGCTACGCGCTATCAATGCGGGGTGTTGCTCGCGAAGCGGCGATCGGGTTCGGGGTTCCGTTTTCCGACCCTGGCACTGCAATTGCTTCGTTGCCGTTACCGACATCGGGAACGCTGCCTGTTGAATCCACTTCCGAGAACGAGCAAGCCTGTGATGTCTTCACTCTGCGGACCATCACCGGTATCGATCCGACCAAGCGCACGCCAATGTGGATGGTTCAGCGTCTAATAGCTGGCGGTATGCGCCCCATCTCCTTGGTCGTTGATATCACCAACTACGTGATGCTCGAGCTCGGACAACCGTTGCATGCATTCGACGTCTCGAAGCTGTCAGGCACGGTACGCGCACGAAGCGCTGCCGACGGCGAAATCTTGACAACACTCGATCATGTCGAGCGCACCCTCATTGCCGACGACTTGGTAATCGCTGATGACTCTGGACCGATTGCATTAGCTGGAACGATGGGCGGCCTCAACAGCGAGATTGATGCCACGTCGACCTCGCTTGCAATTGAAGCTGCACATTTCGCACCTGATGTAGTGGCGCGAATGGCGCGACGTCACAAACTGTCGTCCGAAGCTTCGCGACGATTCGAGCGGGGGGTGGATCGCAACCTTGCCGAGGTGGCGTCCGCTCGCGCAGCCGAATTGGTCCTTGAGCTCGCTGGGGGCGAAACATCAGGGATCACTGCTTGCTCAAATGCCATCGAGGCAGAGGCGATACCCATCGCAGCATCCCTCCCGGGCTCAGTTGCCGGCCTTGAGATCGATCGAAACCGTGTCGAACAATGTTTCACCACGATTGGGTGCATTGTGGTCGCATCGGGTAGTGATGATCTGGTGGTGAGTCCGCCAAGTTGGCGTCCCGATCTGACAGATCCTGCGGACCTTGTTGAAGAAGTCTTGCGACTTATTGGCTACGACTCGATTCCATCCACTCTGCCTAAAGCGCATTCCGGCAATGGCCCGTCGCGCGAGCAGAGATTGCGCCGCAGAGCCAGCAAGGCTGCCGCGTCAGCAGGCCTGCTTGAAGTGCTGTCCTACCCGTTTGTTGGGCCACCAGACTTTGACTCAACGAACCTGGCGATTGACGACAAACGGCGCGACACAGTGACGTTGGTCAATCCGATATCCGAAACTGCATCCGGCATGCGAACCATGTTGTTGCCCGGCCTGCTTGCAGCTGCACGACGGAATGTCTCACGCGGTGCTGACACCATTGCGATTTATGAAGTCGGCCTGGTTTTTGGAACTCTGACCAAAGGCGCCGCAAACAGCGGCGGTACACGGCCTGATCTGTCTGGGCGTCCCTCTGCTGCCGAATTGGAATCACTGGATGCATCGCTTCCCAATCAACCACGCCATTTTGCTGCTGTCCTCGGCGGGCAAACTGAGGCCAAGGGTTGGTGGGGAAAGGGTCGCGACGCATCGTGGGCAGACTCGATCGATGTTGCTCGCCAGATAGCTGCCGAATTGGGCACTGAAGTTGAAGTCATGCGAGGCCAAGATGCGCCATTTCACCCGGGCCGCTGCGCTTCTCTTTCAGTCGGTGGATCCGTGATTGGTTTTGCTGGCGAACTTCATCCCCGGGTCATAGCGTCGTGGGGACTTGTTGATCGAACGGCCGCCGTGGAGTTCGACCTCGATGCCCTCATCGAGTCCGCTGTGGAAGCCGTACCGGCACCAATCGTCGATGCGATGCCAGTTGCAAAGGAAGACGTGGCTGTAGTTGTCGATGATT
>JAHEXM010000378.1 GCA_023252115.1 Micrococcales bacterium
GACGCGCCAATTGTCGATCTGGCCACGGCGCACCAAGACCCGATTCGGATGGTCACACTCGCACCTGAACTTCCCGGGGCTTTAGATGCGGTTCGCAAGATTTCTGATGCCGGAATCGTCGTCGCAATTGGCCACACTGATGCGACCTACGACATTGCCTGGGCGGCCGTGGACGCGGGTGCAACTGTCGCAACCCATCTGTTCAATGGCATGCGTCCGTTTCACCACCGCGAGCCAGGGCCGACCATGGCACTCCTGCGCAGACCTGAAGTTGTCGTCGAACTAATTGACGATGGGTATCACTTGCATACGGCAATCGTTAGCGACATCTTTGAGCAAGTGTCCAGCCGCCGGGTCGCCTTGGTTACCGATGCAATTTCGGCGACCGGGATGCCGGATGGCCCCTATGAGCTCGGGAATTTGACCGTAATCGTTAAGGACGGCATGGCGGAGTTGCCAGATCATTCATCTTTGGCAGGGAGCACCTTGACGATGGACAAGGCATTTCAACGAGCAGTGCTCGAGCAGGGTGTCTCGGTGGTCGACGCCGCCCAATCGACCGCCACAACTCCTGCGCGGGCATTGAAGCTGACAGATGTGGGCATCATCGAAGTTGGTTTGCGCGCTGACTTTGCGGTACTCGATGACGACTGCGCCTTGGCCGGTGTCATGCGCAAAGGCGAATGGGTAGCCGGGAGGTCGTGGTGATTCTGACCGTGACACCAAATATCGCCTTGGACGTGACGTACAACGTCGCTCAACTCAAGGTGCATGGCAGCCATCGTGTTTCGTATTTCGCCGAACGCGCTGGTGGCAAGGGTGTCAACGTGTCTCGCGTATTGGGCGACCTTGGGTATTCGAGCACCGTGCTGGGTTTTTGTGGTGGGCCGAATGGTGATGCTATTCGCGCTGAGATGAATGCCGCCGAAATTTCGAACCAATTGGTGCCAATTGATGGCAACAACCGACGCTCGATCACCGTTGTTGATGATGAGACGGGTGACGCCACCGTGTTCAACGAAGGTGGACCGACGATCTCGTCAAAGGAATGGGCGGCGCTCGTTCAACAAATCACCACATCGCTAAGTACAGCCAGGGTGCTGGTGGTGTCGGGCAGTTTCCCGCCGGGTGTACCGGATGACGCCTGTGTGCAGTTGGTCAAACTTGCGAATTCAGCCAATGTGCCAATAGTCGTAGACACGGTCGGGCGCAACCTGCTCGCTGCTGTCGATGCCGGCGTCACGCTGGTCAAGCCCAATGCGGCCGAAATCATTGAAGCAACGGAAACCGAAGATGTTGTGGCGGCTGCACGCGCTCTTAACGAGCGCGGAGCCAAAGCAGTCGTGGTCTCGATGGGGCCGGACGGCATGTTGGCCGTCACGGCTGATCAAGTATGGCGAGCAACGCCACCTCGGCAAGTGTCGGGCAACCCCACCGGGGCTGGCGATGCGGCCGTAGCCGCACTTGCCGCTGGTATTTCGACAAACGCGACGTGGCCCGAGCTGTTGCAAGAAGCCGTTGCGGTTTCCGCGGCCGCGGTACTACATCCGCTTGCGGGCGGATTTGATCGCACGGCATACGAAGAATTTCGGTCGGCAGTTCGAGTGGAGGAAGTCTGATGACGTTGTACCCAACGAGTGACATGGTCCGTGCGGCAGCCAAGGCCGGTCGAGGTGTTGGCGCGTTCAATGTTATTCAGATTGAGCACGCCGAGGCGATGGTCGCTGGTGCTGCCGCTGCCGATGCGCCTGTCGTATTGCAGATCAGCGAAAACGCGGTCAAGTACCACGGGTCGTTGGCGCCCATCGGTCTTGCATCGATTGCGGTAGCTCGTCAAGCGGCTCTTCCTGTGGCGGTGCACCTTGACCACGCCGAGTCAGTCGACCTATGTCGTGAAGCGGTGGAGCTTGGTTTCACTTCGGTCATGTTCGATGCGTCGAAGTTGTCATACGAAGACAACGTTGCAGAGACGGCCCGAGTTGTGGAGTTCTGTCATGCCGCTGGCGTTGGCGTCGAAGCAGAGCTCGGCGAGATTGGGGGCAAAGACGGAGTGCACGCACCTGGGGTTCGAACCAAGCCCGAGGATGCTGTGGCATTTGTGGCGGCAACCGGAGTCGATGCGCTGGCAGTTGCAGTTGGGACTTCGCACGCAATGTTGACCCGCGACGCGACATTGGACTACCCGTTGATCAGTGAACTTCGCGATGCGATTGGCGTGCCGTTAGTGCTTCATGGCTCGTCAGGAGTTTCTGATGCTGACCTGACGCGTGCAGTCGAGGCGGGGATGACCAAGGTGAATATTGCAACCCACTTGAACCATGCTTTTACCGATGCGGTGCGCGCTTTCCTTACCGACAATCCCGAGGTCGTCGACACCCGCAAATACCTTGGAGCAGGCCGCACAGCAGTGCAAGCAGAAGTAACTCGGCTACTTGGTGTGCTGCTCGCAGATGGGACTGCAAGCGCTCTTTAGGTGGGCGTTTTTGCGCCTCGGTGCTGGCGGAACAGGACGTTAAGAAGTCGGGCAGCCATCGCAAGAATCCCGATGTTGAAGACCAATTGCACTAGCACGACAAAGCGGCCCATCTGACCGCTCGCGTGCACGTCGCCGAAGCCAACCGTCATCGTGGTGGACATCGTGAAATACAGGGCGTCCAGGCGAGTATTCAGGTCAACGATTTCATTCGGCACATGGGCCAACCGATAGAAACACAGCGAAAAGAATTCAATCGACGCAACCATCAGCACAAATACGGTGATGATCCGGAGCCGAACGTCTCG
>JAHEXM010000379.1 GCA_023252115.1 Micrococcales bacterium
ACAGAAGTGACGATCAGAGCCGCGATGCGATCTGATGTGCCAATCATCCTGGATTTGATTCGGGAACTAGCCGCGTATGAACGGGCAGCCGACCAAGTCAAGAGCACAGCCTCCGACTTATCCGCAGCACTGTTCGATGCCGTGCAGCCTGCGGTTTGGTGTCACGTTGTCGAGGACGAGTCAGGCATTGCTGGCCTCGCGTTGTGGTATCTGAACTTCTCAACCTGGACAGGGCATCACGGCATTTACGTCGAGGACCTGGTGGTTCGCGGTACTGCTCGCGGCAAAGGCTACGGCCGTGCTCTGCTCGCACACTTGGCTCGGATCTGCATCGACCGTGGCTATCAGCGGCTTGATCTGTCGGTTCTCGACTGGAACGCACCCGCCATCGATTTCTATCGATCAGTCGGCGCTGTGCATAAATCTGACTGGGACGGATACCGCCTCGAAGCGCCAGCACTCGTGGCACTGTCCTCCCAGTAGTTTGCACCCGAGATTGCACAAAGCCGGGTCAACGGCGCTTATGAAGAGCTCAAGCGCTTGTCGACCCGGCTTTGTGTCGGTGCGAAGTCAGGCCTTCTTCGTTTCCCAAAAGATTGTCGAAATCTCGTCAATCTTGCCCAGGAGCTGGTCGGCAACGGCCGGGTCATTTGAACCCTTGGTTCCGCCTGCACCCGCGAGCTTGGTTGCTTCGTTGAAAAGGTCGTTGAGGTTGGGGTACTTCTCAAAGTGCGGTGGCTTGAAGTAGTCGGTCCACAGCACCCAGAGGTGCTCTTTAACCAAGTTGGAGCGCTCTTCTTTGATCGTGAGCGCCCGAGCCTTGAAGTCAGGGTCATCGCTGGCAGCGGACTTAACCATGCACGCCTTGACGGACTCGGCTTCCAGCTTGGCTTGTGCGGGGTCGTAAATGCCGCAGGGAAGATCGCAGTGAGCGTGAACTGTGCTCGATGGGGCGACTAGTGCGGTGAAGCGTGAAACTAGGCTGATCTGCATAGGTATGAACCTTTCTTTGGCGGGTTCTTCTGCGTGACCCTACTCCCGCCTGCCACTGAAGCAAACCGCACACTTGATCGGAAGGCGAGGCAGGCACCGATGACGATCAATTCCTTTGGCCTCCCTTTCAAGGTGCGACGTGAAGTCGTTGTCGGGGACTCGATGCTTCCCTTGCTGGCCGACGGCGACTGGTTGCTGATGTTGGAAAATTCGGCCATCAAGCAAGGCGAAATCGTCGTTGCCCGCCAACCGGACCAGCCGGGTCGACGGATCGTGAAGAAGGCCGTTCGTGCCGACTCGAACGGCTGGTGGCTTGAGGGTCTCAACGCGGATTCAAGTGAGGATTCCCGAAGCTTTGGTCCGGTAGCCCACGGCTGGATCGAGGGTGTGGTGGTGGCTCGTTATTGGCCGCGCCCACGACTGCTCGTGTCCCTCAATCGAATTCGCTAATGCGGCGCGATGATTTGTGACGTTGGTATTGCTCCCGCCGATGCATCCCATTTCGCCAGAATTTTGGCGTAGACACCGGTGTCAATGATCCGCTGAACTGCAGACTGCATCAGTTGTGGCCATCCGGCGATGGTTGTGGAGACGCAGATGCCATAAGGACGAATATTTTTTGGCTTTCCAGAAACCACGACCTGGCCCTCACTCGTGGCAACGGCCCAAGTCACGACGGGGGAGTCGGCAACCATCGCGTCTGCCCTGGCTTCCTGTACCGCATCAGTCGCCGCAGACTGAAGTTCAAACGCTTTGATGTTGATGGGTTGGCGTCCGGTCGCTTGGCAGGACTTTGACAGCGCGACAAGCTTGTCGATGTACTGCGTGCCTTCTTCAGTGGCCACGCTATGACCGCACAATCCGAAGTTGCCGGTTATCTGTTTGGCAAGGGATGTCCGAACTGCGAGAGCGTTGCCCGCGTTGAGGTAGGTGACCATATTGACCAGACGTGCGTCTACATCGTCTGCCCACATCGATGAGATCCCTGCTTCGTAACTACCAACAGCAACTGCAGGCGCAATTGTCGAGAACGCCTGCTCTTTGAATTGAACACTGAGGCCAAGGGTTTCACTAACCGCTCGGGCAATATCCATGTCCACGCCGCGAAATACACCGTCCTGCAGGAATTCCATCGGCTCGTATGAAGGGTCTGTCGCAAAGGTCAACATGCCGTCGGCCTTGATGCTTTGTGGAACTCTGGCTGCAAGTTGCGGGTCGACGCTGACTCCGGCAACAGTGTCTCCTGGCTGCGGGGCAGTTTGCGGCGTTCCGCATGACGCGATTAATCCAGTACACAAGAGAGCAACAACAGCAACGAGGACGCGCGAGGTGTTCTGGCGCGCTCCGCGTTCCATTCGCTCCTCCTGAGTAGTCCGGCGTACTTGTCCCTATGGGAGAATGACACACCGCCTGTGAAGTTTCCGCCGGAGAGGACTGCCCGACCAATGGGACACGATCCCGCTTCGGAATACGCCGACCACGCTCACGATCCCGCTTTCCCGCTCCATCGCGGTGGCAAGATTGAGGTTCGTCCAGCCGTTCGTATTCGCGATGCTGAAGGACTTGCGCTTGCCTACACACCTGGGGTTGCTCGGGTTTCGCAAGCAATTGCGCACGATCCGGCTCTGGCGTATGACTACACATGGAAAGCCAACACCGTTTTAGTGGTGACCGATGGCTCCGCAGTACTTGGTCTGGGAAACATTGGTCCGCTTGCTTCGCTTCCGGTGATGGAGGGAAAAGCACTGCTATTCAAGGAGTTTGCCGGTGTTGACGCCG